>CBFHSE010000001.1:0-928 GCA_965658435.1 Rickettsiales bacterium
TCTTTTAGCAAAAATATTTATTCATTTAGGAGCACTAAACTTCATCATATTGTAATTATATTTTTTGCAATCTGTGCAGTACAGATTAAATAATTATTTTTTTTTTCATAATTAATCTCCAGGCTATCTAAATCTCTTCCCAAAATATTAGCAATTATCTTCCTTCCTATAAAATTAATAGTTAGCTTTTTTGGTTCAAATAAGAATCCTTTCCCAACAGCTTTTAAAATCGCTTCCTTAGCTGTCCAAAAATGGTAAAATAAAGATTTTTTGTCATTTGATTTTATCCAAAAATTAAACTCTTCATCATTCATAAATATCAATGCTTGCTGCTCTAAATTATCTATATCTTTAATTTCTTCAATATCAATTCCAACCAATTTGTTTAAAGAAGTAGCTATAACAAAAAAATCATTAGCATAAGAAAGTGAAATATTCAAATCAGATCTTTGAATAAAAGGTCTACCAAACACATCGTAAGAAATTTCAGCCTTAATATTATATCTTTCTTCTAATAATTTATTTAAACAATAATGTCTTGAGATATAATTTTCTCTATCACTAAGGAATTTATAGCTAGAAAGTCTTTTTATTTGATCTCTGCTTAAAGATATATCATTTATGTAATTATCTTTATATGAAAATATATAATAATTAAACATAGATTAATATGATTTTTCATTCACCTCTTGGTTTTTGCGTTCATTATATCTGTATCTCCCAAGTCAGTGATGAAAGACAAAATAAGATTAGTTAATTGAGGTTGATTAACAATAGACCAATGATCTCCAGCAATAGTTTTACTACTAATATTTCCTTCAAAATAATTATGCCATCCACAATATTTATCTGCATGGTTACTCTCTTTCGCTTTCACAACTAAAATATTATCAACTTTGATTTTTTCGTTTATCTGCAATTCTTTTAT
>CBFHSE010000001.1:1084-2056 GCA_965658435.1 Rickettsiales bacterium
ATCATTATAACACTCATTTACATCTCCTTCTAAATATAAATCTGTAAATTTTTCATAATTACTATCAGCATCAATAAGAATTAAATGTGATAGTTTAAAACCTAAGATAGAAAGTTTTTTTGCTATATTATATGCAATCAATGCTCCATATGACCAGCCAATTAAAATAATATTTTTTTGTTTTTGTTGAATGATAATATCTACATATTTATCAATTAACTCATTAGCTGAATTAAAAATAATTTCAGCTTCATTATAACCAGGAATCTCAAGGCCATATATGTTCGAGAAATCTTTTAAATTATTATTTAAACCAGATGCTAATCTATATAGACTATTAAGATTTCCGCCCAAACCATGTAAAATAAATAAAGAGCTATTCTTATTGTGATGATGATCAACATTATCTTTAGAAAAATTTACTAAGTAATTATCCTGAGATTCATTAATAGTTTTATTCTGAATAAGGCGTGCCATTGCTTCAATATTTGGAAAATTATATAATTCAGAGATATTTATATGAAGATGAAAATTTTGATATATTTCAGAAATTAAATTTAAAGATAAAAGAGAATTTCCTCCTAATTGAAAAAAACTATCATTAATATTAATGTTAGTAAGATTTAGAGTTTTTTGCCAACATAAGAGTAGTCTTTGTTCAATATTATTTCTTGGTGATATTAAAGTTTTTGGCAGCTCAAAATCTAGTTCCGATAATAATTTTTTATCAACCTTACCATTAGGGTTTACAGGTAATTTTGGCAGGAAGTAATAAAGATTTGGTATCATATAATTTGGTATTTTACCATGAAGATAAAAAGCTATATCATCTTCTGATATTTCTTTATTAACAACTAAATAAGCAGCTATAACTTCTTTGTTATTTTTAGTTTTTTTAACTATTACAGCTTCTTCAATTGCACTATTTGCCAATAATTCATTTTCAATTTCAATAGGTTCAATACGAATACC
>CBFHSE010000001.1:2536-3281 GCA_965658435.1 Rickettsiales bacterium
AGTTATTTTCTCTTTTGCTATAATATCTATTATTTGTAAAGGATCATAATTACATAAATGCAGACAATTTCCTCTAATTAAAGGCGCAAAAAGATTTTTTTGAGCTAAATCAAAAGCAGGAGAATTAAAATTTAAGATATTTAAATTTTCATCAAAAGAATTTGCATACCAATCAAGTAAATTAGCAAAACCTTTTTTATAATTCATAACAGCTTTCGGCTTGCCGGTAGAACCAGAGGTATATATAGCATAAACAAGATCATCTGGGCTATGTTTTATCTCTGGTTTCTTACTATTTGTTGATAAATTTTTGCTATAATCCACATATATAATTGCATTATGAGCAATATTTAAAGAATTTTTTAAATTATGCTTTGTTAATATAAGTTTAACATTTGAATCTTGAATTATATATTCTATGCGCTTTTTTGGATAATTTATATCTATGGGTAAATATGCAGCTCCAGCTTTTAATATAGCTATTAAGCTAATAATAAGCTCTGGAGAGTTATCTATGATTACAGCAACTAATTCATTAGTTTTAAGACCATTTTCAATCAAATAATTTGCTAAATTATTCGTTTTTTCCTCCAGTTCTGCATAAGTGATTTTTACATTACTACAAGAAACAGCGATATTGTCAGCTATGATACTAGCTTGCTTAGAAATAAGTTCATCTATAAATTGAAGCTTTTCTATTTTATTTTTAAAATTAGCTGCAAATAAATGATTATAATCAGGCTCA
>CBFHSE010000001.1:3368-3984 GCA_965658435.1 Rickettsiales bacterium
ACGATATTTTTTTCTAAAATATCAGATGCATATTCCATTATTCCAGTTAAGCTACCATTATTATTTTGATAAATTTCTAATGATAGCTCTGTTTTTGCATGTTTATTAGCACAGCTTTTTATACTCACTTTAGTGTTTTTAAAGTTAGAAAATTCTGGCAATGAATTTTGTAAAGTAAACATCAACTGAAAAGGAGAATTGCCCTCTAAATCTGCAGTTTTTTCAATTATTGATAATATTTTTGCAAAAGGAATATTATATTTCTCATTAACCTCATTTTTAAGATCACTATGCAATTTCATTAATTCGATGAAATTAACATTATCTTTTCCTATAAAATCCTCTTTCATTAAAAGAGTATCAGTAAAATATCCAGCTACATTTTGAAATTCTAACATATTGCGATTTGAAACAGGAGTTGCAATATTGAAAATATTTTGGGCAGAGTTTTTAAATATTGTTATAGCTAAAGCTGATATTAAGAAGTCAAATAATGTAAAGCCATTCTGATTACATAAATTAATAATCTTATCAGTTATTTCTTTGCTTATATTAAAACTAATATTATCGCCTATATAATCTGCAATATTTAATTTATTGCGAGCATTTGGCAATT
>CBFHSE010000001.1:4098-4606 GCA_965658435.1 Rickettsiales bacterium
TTTTTTTAATATCTATCTCCCTATCTTCTAATAAGTTATTATATATTTTGATTAAATCATTTGTTAAAACTCCAACTGAAAAGCTATCGCATATTATGTGATGAATAGAAATTAAAAGACAATGATTTAGATGGTCATTATCAGAAAATAATTTTGCTCTTATAAGCAAATCTTTTTCAAGATTAAAAATTTTATTAGCTTCTATAGCTATTAAATCATCCAAGATATCATTTTTTGCTAATGTTACTTCTTCTAATAAGAACTCAAAATTACTCTTAATTATTTGCATTGGAGAATCAGCTTTATCCAATATATTTATTCTTAAAGCTTCATGCTTGCTTATTAATAATTCAAAAGATTGTTGCAGTATTTTTATAGATAATTTTCCTTTAATTGTAACTTGGTAAGATATGTTATAACTAGTATTTTGAGGCAATGCTTTATAAAAAAACCATAATTGTTTTTGGTTGGAAGCTAGTGGAACCTTGTTTGATTTTGTTTTTTTTAC
>CBFHSE010000001.1:4678-7243 GCA_965658435.1 Rickettsiales bacterium
GTCTGTAATAGATATCTTCTTCATATATTTGCCATATATTCTTGAAATCAGAATAGATGCAGTAAAAGAATTGCCACCCAAATGAAAGAAATTATCATTTACACCAATTTTAATATGTTCATCCATGCCTAAAACTTCTTTCCAAATTATAGCAAGGTCTTTCTCAAGCTTATTTTTTGGTGCTAAATATTCTTTTGCATGATATAAACGGCTGGTTATCAAAGAGTTAATAACCGTTAATTTATTTTCTAAATATAATTTTTTTGTTAACTGCCTTTGAATTTTGCCACTTGTTGTTTTGCAGCTAGTCCCTTTTTTAATTATAACTATGTCATATAAAGCAAAATTATAATTATAATTTATTTTTTCATTTATTTGTCGAAAAAAAATAGCAGATTCATCATCTTTGATATTTGCCTCTAAAACTAAGATAATTTTTTCTTGTGCGTGTTTTTCTATACTAAAGCAAGCCAATGAGTTTGCTCTAATTTTATTGCTTACCTCTTCAGCTAATAATTCTATATCTTGTGGATAAATATTTTGGCCGTTAATTATTATAAGATCTTTTAATCTGCCGCTAATATATAATTCACCTTCATAAATAAAGCCTAAATCTCCTGTTCTTAGAAAAGGTCCGTGACCTGTCGTTACTTCATATGCATGGAATATTTCTTGAGTTTTTTCTTTATTATTCCAATAGCCTTTTGCCACAGATGGGTCTTTTACCCAAATTTCTCCTACATTACCATCTTCGCATTTAGAAAAATTTTCTGGATTTACTATATATAATTTTTCTACAAATTTCGGAGAGCCACAGGAAACATTTACCAATGTTGATTTATTATCAATTTTAATTCTTGAGTGATTAAGATATTCTTCCTTATTAATATGAAGGATTGTATTTTTTTTATTATAGTAGGTAGCGCTCATAAATAATGTGGTTTCCGCCATACCATATGCCCCCTTCACAGAATCCTCGGGTAAGCCAAATTCCTTAAACTTATTGGTAAACTCACTTATAACTGAAGCTTTAATTGGCTCAGCACCATTTGATATATATTTACAGCAAGATAAATCCAAAGAATCTTTTAATGAATCAGCTATCCTTTTTATATTGCAAAGCTCAAAAGCAAAATTTGTTGCAGGGGTAATGCTTCCTCTATATTTACTTATGGCTTTAATCCATAATAGAGGTGATCTAATAAAATCATCTTGTGACATAAAAACTGAATTGCAGCCAAGCTTAATTGCAAGTAATATCCCACTAATAAGTCCCATATCATGGTAAATAGGCAGCCATGAAACAATTACTGTTTTTTCGTTTAAGCCATCATTTTTACTGATAATTTCAAGATTATGTATAATATTATTATGTGTAACCATTACACCTTTAGGATCAGAGGTGCTTCCAGAAGTATATTGTAAGAACGCAATCTCATTATTTTGAGTTTTTTCATCTCTAAAATCACTAAATTTGGTAAGTTTTAAATTATCAGTTGCTAAAATTTGAATTTTTATGCCAATGGCTTGAAAAGAATCTTTTACTTTTACTTGATAAGATGCCAAAGTTAAAGCGATTTTAGGTTCGCAATTTTTAATTATTGAGGATATTCTAGAAGTAGCTCTGTTGTCATCAGCTACATAGGCTGGTACTGCGATGCAGCCAGCATATAGACATGACATAAAAGCTTTTATAAATTCAATGCTTGATGGGTACAGAAGTAAAACCCTTTCGCCCTTTAAGCCCTGCTTTTGCAAATAAGAGGCTAGGGATAATGTTTCTTGATATAATTCAATATTAGTAATACGTCTAACTTCTTCACCTTGCTCTAAAAAAATATAAGCAATTTTATTTGGAAAATTTTTTGCGTTATATGTTAAATGCTCAGTTATTGAATTAAATCTTTCCTCCATTTTATCTGTCTAAATTTATAATATTTTATCAAAATGCCAATAAAAAATGATAAAAGCAGATAAGAAAATATAAATCATACCTTAGTTTAAACGCAATGTAGTTATTAAGTAAAATGCTGCCTATAGGTAAAGATCTAAATTTTAAATTGAACATATAACAATTAAACTTTAAAACACAACTTAAAGGTTGAAAATAAATAAATTTAAAATTATTACTAAGCTTAATTGCAATTACATACTTTAAAGATGCTCATCAGAAAAATTCACATTATTTTGCTAATATTTATATGTAAAAACTCCTTAGCAATAAATTATTTTGATCTCACATTAGAAGAGCTAATGAATATTAATATTTCATCTGCATCAAAATGGGAAGAGAGTTCTTTTGAAAGCTCGGCTGCATCATATGTCATAACAGAAGAAGATATTAAAAGATCAGGTGCAACATCAATACCTGAAATTTTAAGGCTTGCTCCAGGTGTACAAGTTGCAAGGATTGATTCGGATGAATGGGCGGTAGGCATAAGAGGGTTTAATGATCGGTTTTCTGATAAATTATTAGTTCTTGTTGATGGAAGATCTTCATATGTGCCATTATTTTCTGGTGTATATTGGAATAGTATTGATTATATATTGCCTGACATAGAAAAG
>CBFHSE010000001.1:7556-8877 GCA_965658435.1 Rickettsiales bacterium
GAATAACATTTCAATCAGAACTTTATGATGGTGTAACTAATCAAGATTATAAATTTCCTGATACTAATAATATAGTAAATGGTGAAACAGATATTTTTGGCGGCAATGCGATTGTAAAATATACAAATAATTTAGCTAAAAAATCAAAGTTAGATATACAGCTAAATTTTGATTATGATAATCGCGATGAGGTAATATTAGATAGGAGTAATAGAACTGTTGGATTGAATATTGAACATCAATTAAAATATAATAGTAAAAATGAAATAGTTTATGGTGTTGAATATAAAAACACTAAAGACAACTTAAATGAAAGACAGTTTTATGGGAAAAACTATCTTTTATTTGACCGCCCAAAATTATCATATGATATATTTAGCGCATTTTTCCAGAATAAAAGCGAGCTAGTAAATGATAAATTGTTTTTTACTTTAGGTTCAAAATTTGAATATAATGATTTTACTCACTCTAATATTCAGCCAACAGCAAGAATTTCATATATAATTAATAAAACAAAACATTTATGGGCGGCAGTTTCAAAGGCGGTAAGGCAGCCTACAAGATGGGAAGATGGTTTTTCAAGAATTTATCATGCAAGCGGAGCTAAAATATATGGTAATCAGAATTTTGATAATGAAAAAACTACTTCTTATGAAGTAGGGTATAAATCTCACCCTTTTAGAATATTCTCTTACGATTTAACTGCATTTTATAATGATTATGATAATTTAAGAGGTTTAATATATGATGTTAACACAGGTAACTTAAATTTAAATAATTCTGCCAAAGGCGAGTCATATGGTTTTGAAGTTTCTGCAAATTATGATCCTACCAATAAATTAAGGTTAGCACTCAACTATTCTTTTATAAGAATATCCCTTCATCCAGGAGCTTTAACTGATAGAAGTGAGTATTTTGAAGATATGACACCATATAATCAATTGGGGATAATGGCATATTATAATATTAACAGTAAATTAAGATTTGATAATCATTTATATTATAATGATAATTTATCAGATGACTTCCTAGAAGTTGATGCTGATTCATATATAAGATTTGATTCTAATATTTCGTATAAATTGCTCAAAGGTTTAGAGGTTAGTTTAATAGGTCAGAATTTAACAGATTCAAGGCATAATGAATGGGGGGCATCTCTCTATTCAACAACAAAGGAGGTTGGGAGAACCTTCTTAATTAAAGTTAATTACGAGTTCTAAATATTAAATAGAACTTGAGTAATATAAATATATAATGAAAGAAAAATTCAGCAAATCAAAGATTAAAATATCAGTTATAACAAGTATAATTATTATGCTTT
>CBFHSE010000001.1:12647-34205 GCA_965658435.1 Rickettsiales bacterium
CAAATTAATAATAAAACAAATAGAGTGCATAGTAGCTTTTCTGCAACTACCACCTCAACAGGCAGGATTAGCTCTAATAATCCTAACCTACAAAACATACCTGTAAGATCCAAAGAAGGAGATAAAATTCGTGCTGCTTTTATTTGTGAGGCAGGCAATAAATTAATTTCTGCCGATTATTCGCAAATTGAATTAAGGCTGCTTGCTCATATTGCGCAAGTTTCTAAATTAAAAGATGCGTTTAAAAATGATGCAGACATCCATGCTGCCACAGCCAGTGAAGTTTTTGCTATAGCAATTGACCAAGTGGATTCAGAGTTTAGGCGTAAAGCTAAAGCTATAAATTTTGGCATAATCTATGGAATTAGTGCTTATGGGTTAGCCACAAGATTAAAAATAACTAATAAAGAGGCAAAAGATTTTATAAATCTTTACTTCACTCGTTATCCAGAAATTAAAAATTATATGGAAGAAACCATCGCTAAATGCAAAGAGCAGGGCTTTGTAGAAACGATATTTGAACGAAAGTTATTTTTTCCAAATATCAATGCCTCTAACCCAATGCTTAAAAATTTTACAGAAAGAGCGGTAATTAATGCACCTCTTCAAGGCAGCGCTGCAGATATTGTAAAAAAAGCAATGCTTGATTTAGATAAAGAGATAAAGGAAAAAAAATTACCTATGCAGCTAATTCTTCAAATTCATGATGAATTAATTTATGAAGTTAAAGAAGATTTTGCAGATGAGGCAAAGGACATTGTTAAGAAAAAGATGGAGTCCGTAAGAAAACTTGATATACCATTAATTGTCGATGCAAATATAGGGGATAATTGGCAAGAAATTCATTGATGTTTCTAAGCTTATAATATTAATTTGACTGATTTCTAAATGAATATTAGTTTGTAACAAAAGTTATATATGAGAAATAATATTAAATTTTACTTTACCATATTTCACGATCTTGCGGCTGTAATTATTTGTTTTTATTTGGCCTTAGCATATAGATTAGGCATAAATTCAGAGATATTTACTTCCTTTAATATTGAATTTATTATTTATTTTATCTGCAATTTAATTTCCTTTGCTTACTTCGGTTTATATAAAGCTATCTGGAAATATGCATCTATCGATGAGTTAATCTCAATAATAAAAACTATTACTATAGCTATTATAAGCTTTACTATGATTTTGTTTATAATTACCAGAATGGGTGATTATCCAAGGTCATCACTATTAGTAAATTGGTTTTTGCTAATTTCTTATATTTGTTTTTCTCGTTTAGTTAGTAGAGTTTATCATGAAAAAATTTTAGGTAGAAAGCATAGAGCGCAAGAAATAATTCATGCAATTATTGTTGGTAATAGTAAATATGTTAAAAATTACCTAAATAATATTAAAAATGATGCAAATAATAAATATAAAATTTTAGCAATTATAGATGATAAAAATCACGGTAGAAAAATTCATGATGTACCAATTTTTCAGGGCATAAATGATTTAAAAAAAACTATTAATAAAATTTCGCAAAATTTTCACCCAGTAGAAAAAATAATTTTGAGTGGAGTAGGCTTAGATAAAGATATTACTAGTAAAATAGTAAAAGATGCCAGAGATCTTGCTATTAGTTTATTTAAATTGCCAGATAATAGCTTTAATGAAAAAGATAATTTAGTACCAGTTAAAATTGAGGATTTACTCAGAAGAAATCAGCATCAAGTTAACCATCAAGAAATTTCCTCCTTATTTACTAATAAGAGAATTTTAATTACTGGAGCAGGTGGTACTATAGGAGCTGAATTAACCCGTCAAGTCAGGAAATATAATCCTGCTAAATTATGCTTAATTGATAATTCAGAATTTGCCTTATATAAAATTGATCATGAATGTAACGCTTCTTCTGATAATTCTAATGTAATAGCAAAAATTATTGATGTAAGAGATGCAGAAAGAGTGGCTAATATATTTGCTGAATTTAAGCCACATATTGTTTTGCACGCGGCAGCCTTAAAGCATGTTCCATTATTAGAGGATCATCTTGATGAAGCAATTTTAACTAATGTTATTGGTACTAAAAATGTTACTGATCATGCATATAAAAATAATGCAGAATTATGTTTGATGATCTCAACTGATAAAGCTATTAACCCTACTAGTAAAATGGGTGCAAGTAAAAGGTTGGCTGAGTTATATTGTCAGTCATTTTCTACGTTAAAACCAAAAGCTAATAATACTAAATTTGTAGTTGTTAGATTTGGTAATGTATTAGGCTCAAATGGCTCTGTTGTTCCTTTATTTGAAAAGCAAATCAGAGCAGGAGGGCCAATAACATTAACCCATGCAGATATTACTAGATATTTTATGACTATTCCAGAGGCGGTAGGCTTGGTTTTGGAATCTAGCTCTATGAGCTATAAGGAAAATAAAAGTAATGTTTATGTTTTAGATATGGGTGAACCTATTAAAATTAAGGATTTAGCAGAACAGATGATTATCCTTTCTGGTTTGGTACCAGAAAAAGATATAAAAATAGAAATTATAGGTTTAAGACCAGGGGAAAAGCTCTATGAAGAGTTATTTTATGAGCATGAAAATTTATCTAAAACTACAAATTCTGGAATTTTCCTGGCAAATCCAAGAGTTGTTGAAAAAGTGACTTTAGATAAAGAGTTAAAAAAACTACAAAATTTTGCTTTAAAAGGAGATAAAGAAAAATCTTTAAATTTACTAAAAAAATTAGTAAAAAGTTATAAAGAAAAAGCTTAAACCACATTAATAAATAAATTACATGTTTAAAAATAAAAAAATTTTAGTCACAGGTGCTGATGGTTTTATAGGTTCGCATTTAGTTGAATATTTACTCACGCAAAATGCCAATATTAAAGCATTTACATATTATAATTCATTTAATAATTGGGGCTGGTTAGATAATTTATCAAAAGATAAATTAGATTCTATTGAAATTTTCCAAGGAGATATTAGAGATCCAAATGGAGTTAGAGATGCGGTAAAAGGTTGTGATATTATTTTGCATTTAGCTGCTTTAATTGCCATTCCTTATTCTTATCATTCTCCAGATACTTATGTTGATACCAATATAAAAGGAACTTTAAATATATTACAAGCTGCAAGAGATTATAATATTGAAAAAATAGTCCATACTTCAACCAGTGAAGTTTATGGTACAGCTCAATATGTACCAATTGATGAAAATCATCCCTTGCAAGGACAGTCTCCATATTCAGCATCAAAAATTGGAGCCGATCAAATGGCTTTGTCATTTTACAGGTCATTTGATTTGCCAGTAACTATTCTTAGGCCTTTTAACACTTATGGTCCAAGACAGTCGGCAAGAGCGGTAATTCCAACTATAATTTCTCAAATTGCTAGTGGAAAAAAAGAAATAAAATTAGGCAGTATCACTCCAACAAGAGATTTTACATATGTTACAGATACAGCTAAAGCTTTTGTTCAAATTGCTGCCAGCAATGATTCTAATGGAAAAGTTATTAATTGTGGCAGTAATTTTGAGATTTCAATAGGTGATATGGTTAAGGTAATTGCTGAAATTATGGGTAAGAAAATTGATATTATTACAGATAAAAAGAGAATCAGGCCAGAAAAAAGTGAGGTTGAAAGATTATGGGCTAATACTGGTCTTGCCAAAAAAACATTTGCTTGGTCACCAGAATTTAGTGGTTTAGATGGGTTTAAAAAAGGAATTGAGAATACTATAAATTGGTTCAGCAATCCTGAAAATCTAAAATTTTATAAAACAGATATCTATAATATTTAATAATGAGCTTAAATATTGCTGAAAATATTGTTAAAAAACTAAAATCTATTTTGCCAAATAAAGATTTTATAGCTTTACATGAACCAGTTTTTTTTGGTAATGAAGAAAAATATGTGAGTGATTGTATAAAAACTGGCTGGGTATCATCTGTAGGTTCATATGTAGATCGCTTTGAAGAAGCTATCACTAATTATGTAGGCTGTAAATATGCGGTAAGTACAGTAAATGGTACTAACGCACTGCATTTAGCTTTAGAAACATTAGGGGTGAAGCAAGATGAAGAAGTTTTACTTCCTTCCATGACATTTGTTGCAACTGCAAATTCAATATCATATTGTAAAGCTATTCCTCATTTTGTAGAAGTTGAAAATCAGAGTTTTGCCATAGATGCAGATAAATTATCTGCTTATTTAGCGGATATAGTAAATTTTGATGGTAAATTTTCTTATAATAAAATTACCAAGCGTAAAATCTCAGCTCTAATTATAATGCATTGCTTTGGCATGCCAGCCAAAGATATTGAAAAAATTCAAGATATAGCTAAAAAATATAATTTATTTTTAATTGAAGATGCCGCAGAGTCACTGGGTAGTTTTTATAAAAATATCCATACTGGTAATTTCTCTGATATAGCAACTTTTAGCTTTAACGGTAATAAAATTATTACTACAGGGGGAGGTGGTATGTTAGTTACAAATAATAAAAATTATGCTAATAAAGCTCGTCATTTAGCAACTACAGGTAAAATAATAGATAAATACCAACATATTCATGATGTGGTAGCATATAATTATCGCATGCCAAATATAAATGCAGCGCTCGGTCTAGCACAGTTGGAGCAAATAAATGATTTTTTAAAGCAAAAACGTACTCTTGCTAAAAAATATCAAGAAATATTTGCAAAAGATGCTAATATTAAATTTTTATCAGAAGCTAAAGATAGCAAAAGCAATTATTGGCTTAATTGTCTTATCTTAAAAGACGATTCTCAACTAGAATCTTTGCTTATTAAAACAAATGAAGCAGGCATAATGACAAGAATGATATGGCAACCACTCCATCAATCTATACCATATAAAAATAGCCCTAAAATGAATTTAGAAGTTACTGAAGAATATAGTAAAAAAATTTTAAATATTCCAAGTAGCGCTAATTTAATAAGTTAAAAGATGAAAATTTGTGTAGTTACAGGAACAAGAGCAGATTATGGTTTACTTTATTACCCTCTAAAAGAAATACAAAAAAGCGCTAAATTAGAATTACAATTAATTGCAACTGGTTCGCATTTAAGTAGAAAATTTGGTTTAACTTATAAAAAAATTTTAGAGGATGGTTTTACAATAAAGCAAAAAGTTAAATTACCTTTAAAATCCAACAAAGAATCTGATATTTGCAATTCAGTATCTGTAGCAATTAAAAAGCTATCCAAATCCTATCAAAAGTTAAAGCCTGATTTATTGCTCATTCTTGGTGATCGTTATGAAATTCTTGCTGCAACAGAAGCAGCTATGCTTTCAAATATACCTATTGCTCATATTGCAGGTGGTGATATAACAGAAGGAGCGATTGATGAATCAATTAGGCATGCGATTACTAAAATGTCTCATATACATTTTGTTACTAATAAGGATGCCTTAAAAAGAGTAAAATTAATGGGAGAAAATCCCGAGCATATTTATAATGTAGGAAGCCCTGGCATCGATATGATAAAAAATATGCAATATTTATCACGAGATGATTTTTTTAAGAAAATATCATTTGCTCCAAAAAAGAAAAATTGCATAGTTACTTATCATCCCACTACAATTAATGAGGATGAATTTATTGAAAAAGAAATAGATATAATCTTGTCTACTCTTGCCAAACTGCCTCAAGATCATGGCTTTATAATTACAGGTGCTAATAGTGATTTAAAAGGTGAGATATTTAACAAAAAAATTATAGAATTTGTTAGAAAAAAAGAAAATATGAAATTTTTTATGTCATTAGGACAAGAATTATATTTAAACTCTCTAAAGCATTGTGATTGCGTCATAGGAAATTCTTCGAGCGGCTTATATGAAGCGCCTTCATTTAATATTCCAACAGTAAATATTGGCGATAGACAAAAAGGTCGAATATGTGCTAAATCAGTTTTTAATTGTGATTTAGATAATTCAGATATTTATAATACCATCACTAAAGCTCTAAAGAGCAAATTAACCAATATAGTTAATCCATATGGTGCTGGTGATTCTGCAAAGAAAATAACAAAAATTCTTACAGATATTAAAGAGCCTAAAGATCTTTTAAGAAAAAAATTTTATATAAAAAATGACTAACAAAACCATCATTATAGCAGAAGCAGGAGTTAACCATAATGGCGATATTAATTTAGCCTATAAATTAATAAAAGAGGCCAGTCTTGCAGGTGCTGATTACATAAAATTCCAAAGTTTCAAAGCTGAAACTTTAGTAACTCTTAATGCAGAAAAAGCAGCTTATCAAAAAGAAAATACTAATGATAGCTCTGAAAACCAATATCAGATGTTAAAAAAATTAGAACTAAGTCATCAAATGCATAAAGATATTTATAAAGCATGTGAAAAAGAGGGGATTAAATTTTTATCTACACCATTTGATATAGATAGCTTAAATTATCTGGTAAAAAATTTCCCTATGGATTTCATCAAGCTAGGTTCAGGAGAAATAACCAATGCTCCTTTACTTTTGGAGGCGGCAAAAACTAAAAAAAATATTATCCTATCAACAGGGATGTCTAACTTGCAAGAGATAGAGGATGCATTATCAGTAATTGGTTTTGGCTATTATGCCAAAGAAAATGAATATCCATCACAAGAAAATTTCCAAAAATTTTATAAAAAGCCAGAAGTAAAGAAATTATTAAAAGAAAAATTATCCTTATTGCATTGTACAACAGAATATCCAACAGCTGATCAGGATATAAATTTAAGAGCAATGCAAACAATAAAAAATAATTTTGATGTTAATTGTGGTTATTCTGATCATACAAAAGGAATTGAGGTTTCCTTATATGCTGTAGCAATGGGTGCAAATATTATTGAAAAGCATTTTACATTAGATAAGTCAATGCCTGGACCAGATCATAAAGCTTCTTTAGATATAAAAGAATTAAATAAGTTAGTAAAAGAAATTCGAAGAACAGAAAAAATATTAGGAAGTGGAGTTAAGGAGCCGGCAACTAGTGAGATTAAAAATATAAATATTGCGCGTAAAGGATTAAAAGCCAAAACAGATATCAAAATAAATGATATATTTACAAAAGAAAATTTGACTACAAAGAGACCAAATAGTGGATTATCTCCTTATCTCTATTGGGATTTATTAGGTAAAAAAGCACAAACTAATTATAAAAAAGATGAAGATATTGGATAAAGAGTTAATTATCTTAGGTGGCGGAGGTCATGCAGAAGTTATTATAGATTGTTGTTACTTACTTAACATCAAGATAGCTGGTATATTAAACAAAGATAAAAAGGAAATTTTAGGGGTCTCGGTAATAGGAGATGATGATTTATTAGAAGATCAAGATTTTGTTAAAAATTATAATTTTTTTGTAGCCATAGGAGATAACGCTAAAAGAAAAGAAGCTTTTATTGAGATAGAAGCTAAGGGTGGTAATGTAATATCAATAATTCATCCAACTGCTATTATTAGCAAAAATATAGATATTGCCATTGGTACATTTATTGCCGCTGGTGTAATTTTACAAACAGGCGTTAAAATTGCCAAAAATTCTATTATCAATACAGGTGCAAAAATAGACCATCATTCTATTATTGGTAGTAATTGTCATGTCGCACCTAATGTTACCCTTGCGGGTAACGTAAAACTAGGTAATAATTGTTTTATTGGTATGGGTAGCTGTATTGTTAATAATGTTAAAGTGATAGATAATAGCTTTATAAAGGCGCAAACTTTAGTAAAATGAAAGAAATTTTAGAAAAGATAACCATAAAAGAAAATTCTTCTGTAAAAGTCGCAATTGAAGCTATTGATAAGGGTGCAATTCAGCTATGTTGCGTAATTGATAATAATAATATTTTACAAGGTGTTATAAGTGATGGTGATATAAGAAGAGCTTTATTAAATGGAATTAAGCTAAATCATGATATTGCTAAAATAATCAATAAAAAGCCATTTACCATAAAAGAGCATGGAGATGCGGTGGAAGATGAAAGAAAAATGAAAGAGATAGGTATTAGATCTGCTCCAATTATAAATGATAAAAATCAATTAATTGGCATTAAAATGCTAGATAAATCTAACCTTCTTTTTGATCGAGATAATCCCATAGTAATTATGGCAGGTGGTTTAGGTTCAAGATTATATCCTCTAACAAAAGATTTACCAAAACCAATGATTGAAATATCAGGTAAACCAATCTTAGAAATTATAATTAATAAATTTGCCAATGAAGGTTTTAAAAATATCTTTCTATGTGTTAATTACAAATCAGAAATAATAAAAAATTACTTCAAAGATGGCGCAAATTTTGGAGTATATATTTCATATATAGAGGAAGATAAAAGATTGGGTACAGCTGGAGCCTTAAGTTTAATAAAAGAAAAATTTAATTCGCCAATAATTGTAACAAATGGCGATATTTTAAGCAGGATAAATTTTTCACAATTTGTAAATAATCACATAAGGCAAAAAGCCAAAGCATCTGTTGCAGTTAGAGAATATAGCTATGAAGTGCCATTTGGAGTCATAGAAAATGAAGATGGTTTTGTTAAAAATATTTCAGAAAAACCAACGCAACATTTTTTTGTAAATGCCGGAATCTATATTTTAGAACCTGAATTAATCAAAATGATCCCAAAAAATGAATTTTACGATATGCCAAGTTTAATCAACAGATTGGTTAAAGATAATGAACAGGTTGCTTCTTATTTAATCAGAGAATATTGGCTAGATATTGGTAGAAATAGTGAGTTAGAAAAAGCGCGGTCAGAATATGAGTAAAGCACTTATAATTGGGTTTGGCTCAATAGGTAAATTGCATGCCGAAATTCTTGCAAATCTCAATTTTGAAATTTGTTTAGTTACACAACAAAATATCACTTCATTTCAAATATTTGAAAATATTAAAGATGCTTTGGAGCAAAATGATATAGAATATATAGTAGTTTCAAATATCACTAGCAAGCATTTTGAAACCTTGCAAGAGTTAGCAAATTTAGGTTACAAAGGTAAGTTGTTAATTGAAAAGCCATTATATAATAATATTCCTAAAAAACATGATCCATTTCCCTTTGAAATAGGTGTTGGATATAATTTGAGGTTTAATCCAGTTATCATTGAAATTTCTAAATTATTAGCTAATCAAAAAATTATATCATCTCATCATTATGTAGGACAGCATCTAAGCACTTGGCGTAATTTAGAAGATTATAAAGCAAATTATTCTGCTAATAAAAAAATGGGAGGAGGAGTATTAAAAGATTTATCTCATGAGATTGATTTAATGTTATTTTTATATGGAGATATTAAAAAATATTTCTTCCTAGGAGGAAAATTTTCTGACGTTACTTTAGATTCTGATGAGGTAGCAACTTTTGTGATGCAAAATGATAATTGCCCAGCAATTTCATTGCAGATGAATTATTACGATCATGTCAAAAGAAGAGAGGGAATAATCAATACAGAAGAATTTTCATTAAAATATGATTTAGTAAATTCTAAATATTATATAAATGAAAAAGAAATCTCTGTTGTTAATAGCAAAAAAACTTCATATTTAAATATGCATAAATCTTTTTTATATGATAAAAAAACTCCTATTTGTTCTCTTAGCAATGGATTAGAAATTGTAAAAATAATTAATGATATAGAAAATGAGTAAAGAGAAAAGACTATGTACAATATGCGCCAGAGGAGGTTCGCAAAGTGTTCCAAATAAAAATATCAGACTTCTAAATGGAAAGCCTTTGATTAATTATACAATTGAAATTGCTAAAAAATCTGACTTATTTGATCTTATTGCTGTTAGTAGTGATTCGGAAGATATTCTTAATGCTGCAAAAGAAGCTGGTGCCGATGTTCTTATTAATCGTCCAGATCAGTTAGCAACAAATAAAGCCGCTAAGATTCCTGCTATAATTCATGTAATTTCAGAAGTAGAAAAAATCACTAATAAGAAATATGATATTTTTGTGGATTTAGATGCTACATCGCCATTAAGAATAGTAGAGGATCTGAATTTATGTGTGGAACAAGTTGAAAAAAGAGATATTAGTAATGTTATCACGGCCGCTCCAGCAAGAAGATCACCTTATTTTAACTTAGTTGAATTATCAGAAGATAATAAAGTGAATTTGTCAAAGCCAAACATCAATATTATTAGAAGGCAAGATTCACCAAGATGTTTTGATATGAACGCCTCTATTTATGTTTGGAAAAGAGATCCATTTTTAGATGATCCAAAAATATTTTATGATGATACAGCTCTAGTAGTAATGCCTGAAAAAAGATCTCAGGATATAGATACAGAGCTAGATTTTCAAATAGTAGAATTTATAATAAAAAATCAATTAAATTTAGGAGAAAAAAGTTATGCAATTTAATACCCAAAACATGAATAATATATTTGACCTATCAAATAAGGTTGCATTAGTTACGGGAGGGGCAGGTATTTTAGGTAAATATTTTTGTGCTGCTTTAGCATATCATGGTGCCAAAGTGATTATTGCTGATATAAATTATGATGATGCTAAAGAAGCTAAAAAATTATTAAACGAGGAAACTAAATTAGATAATTTTTATGCAATAGAGCTAGATATAACAGATGAGAATTCAGTCAAGAAATCCATAGAATTTATCGAGCAGAAATTTCAAAGATTAGATATATTACATAATAATGCAGCCTCTAAATCTAGTAATCTAAAAAGTTATTTTGATGACCTAAGAGAATATAAAATGTCAATATGGGAAGAGGTTATGAAAGTAAATATAGATGGAATGTTTCTTATGGCTAGAGATGTTTCATCTTATATGATCGAGAAAAAAATTAAGGGATCAATAATCCAAACATCATCCATCTATGGTATAATGGGGCCCGACCAGAGAATTTATGAAGGATCAGAATATATGGGGATACCAATTAATACAGCTCCAGTTTATTCAGCATCAAAATCAGCAGTTGTTGGCTTAACAAAATATTTAGCAACCTATTTAGGGGAGTATGGTATTAGAGTTAATACTATAACACCTGGTGGGGTAGAATCAGGACAAAATGATGTTTTTAAAAAGAAATATTCTAATAGAGTTCCATTAAATAGAATGGCCAAGGCACATGAAATGGTAGGAGCCTTAATATATTTAAGCTCTAATGCTTCATCATATGTTACAGGGCAAAATCTTATAGTAGATGGTGGATTAAGTGCATGGTAGATAAAATTTTAATAGCTTTGTAAGAAAAACTATATATGTTATGCTACCTATATTGATAAGTTATTATTTCAGTCATGACAAAAACATTATTTGGATTACCAGAAGAAGTAAAATTTTGTAGTAAATGTGTTATTTCAAACCAAAGACCTAATTCTGCTGTTGAAACAAAGCATAATAAGGAAAGTAAAAAGACAACCATCAATTTCAATGATAATGATGTTTGTGATGCATGTTTAGTAAAAAATCAAAAAAGTTCTATTAATTGGAATGAGAGAGAAAAAGAATTAATTGAATTATGTGATAAATATCGCAAAGATGATGGTTCATATGATTGCTTAGTTCCAGGTTCAGGTGGAAAGGATAGTTTCTACCAAGCACATATTTTAAAATATAAATATAATATGAACCCCTTAACTATTACCTGGGCACCTCATTTATATACAGATTGGGGCTGGAAAAACTTTCAAAGTTGGATTCATGCAGGTTTTGACAATATTCTTGTAACTCCTAATGGGCGCACACATAGGCTTTTAACAAGATTGGCAGTAGATAATATACTTCATCCTTTTCAACCATTCATCATTGGACAAAAATATCTAGCTCCAAAATTAGCTGCTAAACATGATATTAACTTAGTATTTTATGGTGAGAACGAAGCAGAATATGGTAATCCAATAGCCGACACTTCATCAGCAAAAAGAGATTTTAAATATTTTTCTTCATCAGATAAATCAGAGATATTTTTAGGTGGAACATCAATTAAAGAGCTTTTAGAAGATTATAAAGTTTCTAAAAATGATCTTGATCTTTATATGCCTATTAATCCAGAAGTTATAGAGAAGAAAAATATTGAGACTCATTATTTAGGATATTACCTAAAATGGCATCCTCAATCATGTTATTATTACGCCGTAGAGCATGGAGGATTTCAAGCATCACCAGAAAGAACTCCTGGTACATATAGTAAATATAATAGTATTGATGATAAAATTGATGATTTTCATTATTACACAACCTATATTAAATTTGGTATTGGTAGAGCTACATATGATGCTGCCCAAGAAATTAGATCAGGTGACATTAACAGAGAAGAAGGTGTAGCTTTAGTTAAGAAATTTGACGGAGAATTTCCTGATAGATTTGCAGATGAAGTTTTTCAATATTTATCTATCAATAAAAAAGAATTTCCTGAAGCTCATGAAATGTTTGAAACTCCTATCATGACAAAAGAATCTTTTCTAGATCTATGTGATAATTTTAGATCTCCTCATCTATGGGAAAAAAGAAATAATGAATGGGTTCTAAAACATACTGTATTTTAGATCATTGATCACATGACTACAAGAATAATTGCAAGGTTAGATATTAAAGGAGAGAATCTAATTAAAGGGATTCATTTAGAAGGATTAAGAGTAATTGGTAATCCAAATGAATATGCAAAAAAATATTACCTTCAAGGTGCAGATGAAATAATATATATGGATAGTGTGGCAAGTCTTTATGGTAGAAACAATCTTACAGATATTGTAACTCAGGCTGCTAAAAATATTTTTATACCTATGACAGTTGGTGGGGGAATCAAAACAATAGATGATGCGCAAAAAATATTAAGAGCAGGTGCAGATAAAATAGCTATCAACACAGCTGCTGTTAACAATAAAAATTTTATAAGTGAATTAGCGCAAAAATTTGGCAAGCAATGTGTGGTTCTTTCTGTTGAAGCAAAGAAACAAAATAATTCCTGGGAATCTTATACAGAAAATGGTCGTGAAAGAACAGGATTAGATGTAATAGAGTGGGTAAAAGAAGCTGAAACTTTAGGCGCTGGAGAAATTTTGCTTACTTCGGTTGATCAAGAGGGGACTGGTAAAGGATTAGATATAGATTTAATCAATAAAGTTAGAGATGCTGTTAATATTCCTTTGATTGCAAGTGGTGGCTTAGGTACTACAGAAGATGCGGTTAATTTGCACAAGAATTGTAAGATTGCTGCTATTGCAAGTGCATATTTTCTTCATTACAACCACGGCACTATAAAAGATATTAAGCAAGAATTATCAAAAGAAAATTTTCCTGTAAGGCATGTTAAATAATAAAATTATTACAATCATAGATTACGGCTTAGGCAATTTATTTAGCATTTCTAATGCTTTGAATTTTTTAGGAATTAAATGTAAAATTACTACCCATATAGATAATATAAATGAAATAGATTATCTTATATTACCTGGAGTTGGAGCATTTCCTGAAGCAATTGCTAATCTAAAAAAACAAGAGCTAATTGAGCCAATCAAAGAATATTGCAAAACAGGAAAGCCATTATTAGGTATTTGTTTAGGCATGCAATTGCTTGCAACAATTAGTGAAGAATATAAAGATACTGAAGGATTAAATCTTATTCCAGGAAAAGTCGTTCCAATCCCAAATGAATATAATAGGGTGACTCATATTTCATGGCAGCAGCTCAATTTTGAACAAGATATTAATTTCTTAAATAATATTCCAAAAGAATCATTTTTTTATTTTGTTCATTCCTACCATTTTCAACTAGATGACCCAAAGCATGAAATTGCAAATTGCACATATAACAATACTAAAATTAGTTCGATAATAAAAAAAGATAATATAATTGCTACTCAGTTTCATCCTGAAAAAAGTGGTGAGATTGGTTTAAAACTATTAGAAAACATTTTATTCGAGAGTATAAAATAATGAAAACTATTTTATGTGTTACATATGGAGGAGGGCATGTTACTCAAATTATTCCTGTTGTGAATGAGCTTAAAAAAAATCCTAATTTTAACATTAAAATTATAGCTCTAACCATTGCTGGAAAAAAACTACAACAAAGAAATATCCCTTATCAATCTTTTAAAGATTTTATTAGAAAAGATGATCACGAAATTCTTAAATATGGTAATGAGTTAGCAAAAAATATTCATCGTGATAATTCTGATATTCCATATGAAGAAACAATAGCATATTTAGGTGCATCATTTTTTGATTTAGTTACAGAGCATGGTGAAGAAAAAGCTTATAAAATATATCAAGATATAGGAAGAAGTGCCTTCTTGCCTATTACCATGATGAAACGTATATTTAAAGAAATAAAACCTGATTTTGTGGTTACTACCAGTGTAGCAAGGGCAGAAAAAGCCGCAAGAATAGTCGCATTAGAAAATGATATTCCAGTACTTGCAATGCAAGATTTGCCTATCAATATCACCAGCTCAAACAATAATGAGAATAGTCTTATTGAGCCCATTCATGCAAATTATATTAACGTTATTTCTAACAATACCAAATTAGCACTTGAAGAAATTGGATATTTAGCAAAAGATAAATTTATTATATGTGGAAACCCAGCTTTTGATAGGATTTTCAATGAAAGAAAAAAATTCAATGATGATAGACATAAACAAAAAATTTTATTTGCAGGATGTGTTTTTAAAGACAATAAAGTACTAAAAGGAAATGATGCCTATCAACATCTTGAATTAGTTGTCAATGCAATTGGAAAGGGAAAAACAATTTATCTTAGACCTCACCCTTCAGAAGATATTTCATTATATCAGAAATTTATAAAAGATATGTCCAATCCTGACATAATTTTAGCCCAGGATTATAATTTATATGATTTAATTTATAATGTTGATCTCGTAATTTCATATAATTCTACAATATTACTTGAAAGCCTTTATATGCAAAAAAAAGTTCTGCAAATAAAGCTATATAATACAAAATATAATGACATGCCAGTTGGCGATCTAGGTTATGCATGGCAAGTAACTAATATAAATGAGTTACAAACAGTTATACCCCGCATTTTAGATGACAAATCCAAGATAAAAACAAAACTCAAGAAATTTAATAGAGATTTCCCTAGGCAAAAAGCAGCTCCCAAAATTGCAAAAGTAATTATTGATCATTTGAATTTAGATAATGATTAATACCAATCTTTAGAGCTATGAAATTCATTGTAATTGAATATAATCCTAAAAAAATCCAGCAATATATAGATGCTGGAGTAGAAAGAATTATGATAGATCTTGAATTGCTTGATAAGATAAAAAGGCAAGAAGGTTTAGATAGTTTTATTACCGATCATACAATAGATGATGTAGCAAAAACAAGATCTTTAATTGATAGTCAAAATCAATCAGAAAAGACTGAGTTAATGGTTAGAATAAATCATTATAATGAAAATAGTAATCAAGAGATAATGGATGCTATAAAAGCAGGGGCAGATATCATAATGCTTCCTTTTATCCAAAATATCTCAGAAGTAAAAAGCACAATCAATATAATTCAAGATATTGATAGCACTATTAAATTCATCCCTTTAATTGAGACTATTTACTCTTTTGATAATTTAGAAGAGATATGTAAATTACCTCATATAACAGAAATTTATTTAGGGTTAAATGATCTACATATTGAACGCAAAATGAGCTTCATGTTTGAGCTTTTAACGGATGGTTCTGTAGAGAGATTTGCAAATATTGCAAATAAATATAATGTAATTTTTGGTTTTGGTGGAGTTGCAGCTCCAAATATTGGGGCTATAAAAGCAGAAGATTTAATAGCTATACATGCATATCTTGGATCTTCGATGGTTATATTAGGGCGTAGTTTTAAAAATAACTCAAAAAATTATCAAGCTGATTTAGAATATCTAAGCACATTATTCTTCAACGCAAAAAAAATGCGTAAAGAAGAATTGCAAAATATTATAAGTAGAATAAAGAAAAATATTTTAGCTCTTTCTACTAAATAATATCTTGTGGTAATTTTACTTTGCTTTGATCTATAAAAATCCTATACCATAATTCTACAGCAATCATAGCACGCAATATTCTTGTATGGTTTTTTTTACCAGCTATATGATTTGATATTAATTCTTGAACCTTGTAAGGTGAAAATATTCCTCTAGACAAAAATTGATCACTTAATAAAATACCTTTCATAAAATCAGCTAGTTCACCCTTAAACCATTCACCTATCGGAACGGTAAACATTTGTTTTTTTCTATGAGTTAGATTTTTTCCTATAAGATTCTCTACAGCTTTTTTTAGAATATATTTACTGGTTTTATTATGAATTTTAAACTCACCTGGTAATGAAAAACCATATTCTATAACTCGGTAGTCAAGAAAGGGGCTCCTAGCCTCTAAAGAACAGGCCATTCCCATGCGATCAGGCTTTACCAAATTATTTCCTGAAAGTAAGAAATGAGTGTCAAAAGCTAAAACCTTATTTATAGGATCAAATTCTCTATATTTATCAAAAAATCCTCTAGTAAACTCAAAGCTGTCATGGTCTTTAAATTTTGTTTTAAGGTCATTGCTATAAATATCTAATTTTTCATTATTAGTTAATAAGCTAGAAAATTCAAAATATGCTTTTTCATAGCAATTTGATAATGAATTATTTTTCGCAAAAAAATCTATATATTTATCATATCCAGCGAATATTTCATCGCCACCATCACCAGTTAAAACAACTTTAACATCTTTGCTTGCTAAATTTGCTACTTCATAAGTTGGAACAAAAGAAACATCTCCATGTGGTTGGTCACAAAAATATAATGTAAGAGGCCATAATTTATTCATATCAGAATGAACAATTTTACTAATATGATTGGTATTAAATCTTTTTGAGGCTTCTTTAGCGTAAATTGTTTCATCGAATCGATCATCCTCAAAACCAATTGAATAGGTTTTTAGTTTTTTATTATAATGCTTTGCAGCCAAGCCAATTACAGTTGAAGAATCAACTCCACCTGATAAAAAGCCTGCAACTTCTACATCAGATCGTAATCTAATTTTAGTAGCTTCTTCTAATAAATATAAAATATCATCACTTGCTTGATCTAAGGAGATATTTTTATTCACTCTAATTTTTGCTAAATCCCACCAAATATTTTTTGTTATTTTTTGATTGTTAAATTCAATATAAGTTCCAGCTTCAAGATGGTTAATATTTTTAAATGCTGTGATAGGAGAGGGTATATAATTAAAAGATAAGAAATGATGTATAGCCTCTAAATTAACTTCCCTTTTATCTAATAAAGGCAGTAATGTTTTTATTTCTGATGCAAAAGCAACCAACTTATCATTTTTATAAATATATAATGGTTTAACCCCAACCCTGTCTCTATATAAAAATAATGAATTAGTCCTTTTATCATAAATTGCAATAGCAAACATGCCATTCAATTTCTTAACAAAATCTTGCCCCCATATTTCATATGACTTTAATATAACCTCTGTATCACAATTTGTTTTAAATTCACATCCTAGTGATTTTAATTCAGCTTTAAGCTCAAGATAATTATAAATCTCACCATTTTGAATAACTACAAGATCATCTGAAATAAAAGGCTGGGTACCATTTAGAGGATCCATAATAGATAATCTTTGATTAGAAAGAATAACATTATTATCCTGATAATAATCACTCTCATCAGGGCCGCGATGAGCTTGTATTTTATTTAACTTATTAATTATTGGTTGGTCATAATCATGCTGATCAATCTTATATATTCCCCAAATTCCACACATATTAATTAATTCTTGCTCTGTTAAAAAATACGGAAAATAACTGTAATCCAGTCTTTATAATAATTTTTATATCCAGAAAAAAATTATGACTTCTAACATATTCTAAATTATCAGCTAATTGCTGTTCATGAGTTGAATTACTTCTACCATTTATTTGGGCAAGGCCAGTAATACCTGGAAGAACTCTGTGAATTTCAATCCAATCTTTTTTACTATATTGCTTTTTTTGAGCAGCTACATTTGGCCTTGGACCAACAAAACTCATATCTCCTAGTATTACATTAAAAATTTGTGGTAATTCATCTATGCTAGTTATCCTCAAGAATTTACCAATTTTAGTTATTCTTGCATCATTTTTTTTAGTAAAATAAGGACCTGCTTTATCAGCTCCCATTATCATTGTTCTAAATTTATACATCTTAAATATTTTCAAATCTCTTCCAATTCTATCTTGTGTAAAAAATATACTGCCCTTACTTGAAGACTTTACTAATAAAGAAACTAACAAAAATAGAGGTAACAAAATTACAATTAAAATAATTGCAAAAAAAATATCAAAAGCTCTTTTCATTATATGTTTTAAAAATTATGCTTAAAAATTATGCTAAAACCTAATAAATAGTTGCAAATAATGTTCAAATTAATAATTAAAGCAAGCTCTTTATCTCTTTTTATAAGGTCAGGTGGGGTGGGGCTAATGCTTTTGGTTCATATATTATTTGCTAGAACATTAAGTAAAAATGATTATGGGCTCTATATTTACGCTATAAATCTTTTGCAAATTCTAGCCTTAATTTCAAGAAGTGGCCTAGAAAATAATGCGCTAAGATTTGCAACTTTATATAAAGAAAAAAACTCTAAAAAAAAGCTACAAGAATATTTAAGCCTAGCATTTATTTTTCCAATAATTATTAGCGCTCTAATATTATTAGTAATGGTTTTTATTGTGTTTTTACTAAATAATCCTGCAAATGCTTTAAGCATGACATATATGTATATGGCTTGGATAATAGCTTTTTATGCCATTTTAGGAAATATGCAAAGCTCACTCCAAGCTATAAAAAAAATATTTTTTTCCCAAATATTTGAACAAATTATCTTGCCTATATTATTATTATTTATCCTATTAATTATTATTAATAAGCAAGCTGAATTTAACTTCCAATATGCAATAAATAGCTATGGATTTATTATGTTTTTACTTGCATTAACATGCTCAATATTAGTTTTTAAATTTTATAATATAAAACCTACTATACCTAAAATTAGCAATAGTATTTTCTGGCTTAAAGAATCTATAATTTTAACATTTAATAATTTAATAACCTTATTACTAAATAGAATAGATCTTTTATTATTAGGGTTATTTTTGCTCACAAGTGAAATAGCTAATTATGGGGTTGCAGGGCGTATAGCAGGATTGGTTATTTTTATTAATGCAGCAATTTCTAATATAACCAACCCCTTAATTGCAGAATTATACCATAAGAAAAAATATGCAGAGATAAGAAAAATGCTAAAAATCATTATAATATTTGCATTGTTATTTTCTTTATTAACTTTAGCTTTTCTGGCTATTACAGGAAAATTTATTCTTAGTTTTTTTGGTGACGAATATATCTCAAGCTATAAAATATTATTAATCTTATCTTTTGCTCAGGCCTTTAATCTTTTTCCAACATCATTATCATCTATTTTGATTATTAGTGGTAAGCAAAAAGAACTATTTAAAATTTCATTAATTAGCTTAATTATTATTATTATTTTATTATTAATTTTAATACCTCAATTTGGAACTATTGGAGCTGCAATATCAACCTTAATAGGGGTATTTTTAGCAAATATTTTATTATTAAAGAAAGTAAAAAATGAATGCTCAAAAAAGATTGCAAACAATGATTTGAATTAAAAAAATAATTTGTTACAAAAACCAAGCCCATTTTAAATATAAACAAACTTTATGAAACTATATTTCTACAATGTAACTAGCAGGGTTCTAAACCACAGATACTTCAATATAACTCTGCAAACATTTATCGCTTTATTTATTTTAACCTTCTTAATAAGCGCAATTTCATATAATAGCATATATATTCTCTCAAAGAATGATGGCTTTACATCAAGTTTTTTACATATTTTACGAGAGGGTATCAATACTGATTATTACCCAATGTATTTTAGTCATATAATTCGTTTTTTTACGATATATCCATTATATTTTTTTCAAAATATAGGTATTGATCTAGCAAATATTTTATTATTTGTTACCTTATTTACCCCAATAATATTTCATTCGATAATTAATTCTAAATTTAGGAGCCAAACATGGCTTTTATCTACCTTATTAATCCCAATTATTTTTTTAATATTTTTCATTAGTTTTAGAAATTATCTTGTTATGTTGGGCATTACATATTTATGGATATTACTGACTCCAAAAACAGCACAGTATTTTCATATCCCTCAAATAATAAAAAATATTATCTATATATTTTCTTTCTTATTTGTGAATTTAAGTTCAGGTTCATTGCTAATTTGGTCATTATTAAACATAGTTTTTTGGAAGCAAATTGGTTCAAATACAACTAAAACTATTCGCTATATAACCTTTGCTGTTGCAAGTTTAGTTCTTTTCCTATCAGTTATGCACAAAGTTATTATATTTAGTCATACTTATTTTAACCTTGATCTAAAATACATACCATTATTTTATAAATCAGATGCCAACGACATGAAGCAATCAGAAATTAATACTAACTCATATAACTTAAATAAAGTAAACAACATAGAATCATTATGTGCATATCACACTAAAAATATGGGATTATTATATCGTAGTAAATTAATAGAGTTATATACCAAATGTCAGTATGGCAAATTTCTTGGATATATGTTTTATACATTAGCAATCTTGGGATGCATTATTATATCTTGTCTTAAGAATCATAAAGAAAAGTATTTTTTCATAATAATTTTACCTTTTTCAATGTTAGAAGGTTTAGGCTTTCTATCAGGGTTTATAGTATTATACGTTTACATAACTTATCACTTTATTAACGCAATCTATTATATAACAAAAAAAGAGTAATTATTTATCAAGGTTACTAATTAAAAAATATCTGCATAAATCTTAAACTGATGTTTAATATTTCAAAAGACTTATTATTTATTTAAAGTCCTACTATTGAAAATGTTGTTCACATTTAAAAATGCAATTAATAAGCTTGCTAAAAACCAATTTTGCCAGATACCATATCCAACTAGCCCAATAAAAATATAGCTTAAAAATACAACTAGATAGATTCTTTGTAAATTAAGATTTTTAATCTTGGAGATGTTAGAAATAACAGATAAAAATAATAGGAAAAATAAGCTAAACCCTATAATTCCCAATTCAAGAAGAGTCTGAAGAAAAATGTTATGTGGGTGTGTATATAATGCATAACCATGTGTTAGGGTATTATTATATTTAGCGGATTGTTTAGGGGTAACACATCCATTCACCTCATCAACAAAATAACGAGAGCCATTAAAGCCATAGCCAATTATTGGTTTGTCTAACACAAGCTTACCAATATATTGCCACATACATAATCTTGAAATATGACTTGGAGTAACAGGATAATTATTAGCTAATTTTTGGATATTAAGAAAGCTAGGGGCTAATAAAAAAATTATTATAAAAAAACTTCCAGCAAAAGAGGTTAATCTAAAACTAAGCCTAGGAGATATAATATGTAATAAATAAATAATAGAGGAAGTAAAAAAAGTAATTTTAGCAGCCTC
>CBFHSE010000001.1:34372-36364 GCA_965658435.1 Rickettsiales bacterium
AATTTAAAATATTTTGACCAAAAAATCTTTCCGTAAAATAAAATATCAAACAAATAATGATAGAAATAGTTAATATTTTTAATAATTTATCATTAGGTAAAATTATAGATTTACCCTTGTTTATTTGCTTAAAGGCAATAAAAAAAATAACAAATAATAATAAAATTCTGAACCATAATTTAAGTCCTTTAACAATATCAGGAGACCAAAATACAGCAATTAGCATCCACAGAAAAAATAATGAGATGGAGAGCTTTAATAAATTAAAATCTTTGATAGAAAAATTTTTTTTAAAGCTAGTTTTTTCTTTAAAAGAGTAAAATATAAAAGGTAATGAATAAACAACTAATAAAAGAGTTAAGGCCTTAGAAGAAAATAAAGCGATTATAGGAAGAAAAAAAGTCAAAATTATATAAAATAACTCTAATTTTCTAAATTTAACATTTATAGGTTCCATTTTGTACTAAATATAATATCGAACCAGATTTACATGCTGAATAGCTAAAAAACAACTATTAATAAATGCAGTATTATATATTATTTTTTAATAAAATATTTCTAGCTTTAATCTTTCCAGTCTCTACTGCTGGTTGGTCAAAAGGATTGATATTCATTACATAGCCAAGCAAAATTGTCTCTAACATAAAAAACATTAAGATCTCACCTAGAGCCTTATCTGAAAAATTTTCAAAGTGAATTCTTCTTAAAGGGCATTTATGTTCAATCAAAGTTTCAATAGTTGATTCCTGGTTAGCAAAAATAACATCACCTAATTTATTATTTTTAAAATAATCAATATCCTGAACATTATTTGGTATAATCATCTCATTGCCCATATCTTCTGTTGATTGTGTAATAAAAGTAAAAAATTTATCTTTAGGTCCATCAAGGTAAAGCTGTAACTGACTATGTTGATCCACACTACCTAAAGCTTTAATAGGTGTCATTCCCATCCCATTTTTACCAAGAGATTCTGCAAATAATTGTGCATACCAATAAGTAGTTTGATAAAGCCTTTGCAGATAAGGAATAAAAACATGATTACTATATCCAGAGTCCATTGCAGCTTTAATAATAGAGGCACCTTTGAAAACCATTGAGTTTTCAGCTTCATTTAGAAAGTTATCAATTATATTTTTGCCTCCCTTAATATATTCAGAAATATTTATGCCAGTTAAAATAGCAGGAATCATTGCAACAGAAGTAAAGCAAGAATATCTTCCACCAATTTGCTTAGAGTGAGGAATAATTGGTCTTTTTAAATTATCAGCAATATCCTTCAAAGGGCTTTTGCTATCTTCAGTTATGAAATAAAAATTTTCAGCTCCTAATTTTTCAATGTCTTTTTTAAAAAAATCCTGAGTTACTAAAATCTGGGATAATGTTTCTAAGGTTTTTCCAGATTTTGAAATAGTTAAAAAAGCTGTAGATGTAAAATCTAAATTTTCCAGAAAAATGTTAAAATTATGATAATGCAAATTATCAATAAAAATTATCTCAATAGTTTTTGAGCTAAGATATTGGTAAAATCTGCTTCCACATAATGCTTGACCGCCAAGAGACGAGCCGCCAATACCAAAAATAATCAGCTTTTTATATTTATTAGAAATTTCAATAGCGATATCTTTAGAAATTTTAAATTCAGAATCATCATTGCAAATATCAAGCAAAGAAATATGATTTTTATCACTAATTAATTTTTTGTAGCCATCTAAAATAGATGATGAAGCTTCACCTAATAAATTATTATTAGAAAATTTTCCAGATAACTCAAGAGAAAATGAAAAGCTATGCGCTTGCTTTTGCTTCAATATCATCGCGAATTTCTTTTGCAGCTTCAACCATTTCTTTAAGAGCTCCCATAGTTTCGGGCCATCCTCTTGTTTTTAAGCCACAATCTGGATTAACCCAGATTTTTTCTGCAGGAAGTACATTTAATGCTTTTAATAATAATGCTTTCATTTCTTGCTTATTAGGAACGCGAGGAGAGTG
>CBFHSE010000001.1:37060-38270 GCA_965658435.1 Rickettsiales bacterium
TATAAATTCATCATATTGACTAGCTGTTAATTCACCTTTTTTAAATGCAGCTCTTGCTTTTCTTACTTCAGCGGTTTGAGGGAATGAACCAATAGTAGTAGAAGGAAATAGAGGGAAGTTAAATATATCTTTTTGCTTTTTAGCACGAACTTCATACGGGTTATCCCTGTCATAGTCAGAATCTTTAAGGCTATTAATTCTGTCTTGAACTGCTCTATTATTAACTTTTGCAGAATTTCTACGATTAGATAAAGCTTGTTTATTAGCTGCTAAGTAATTTTGATCTAAATTTTTTAAAGCATGTAATTCATCTAATTTTTGAGTTGCAAAAGCAAGCCATTCTTTTATCTCGCTATCAATTTTATCTTCTACAGAAAGATCAACAGGAGAATGAAGTAATGAACAGCTAGGTGCAATGATAACTCTTTCGCTACCAAGTTTTTCTGTTGCTTTATTTATAATTTTTAATGAATTTTCTAAATTATTAATCCAAATATTTCTTCCGTCAATTACACCTAGTGAGATTGCAGCTTGCTCTGGAATTTTAGCTAGGGCGTTATCAAGCTGATTTTCAGCTCTTACTAAATCAAAATGATAAGAAGCAGCATTAATAGTAAAATAACTATCTAGGTTATTTTCTAAGGCAGCAAAATAGCTAGTCATATGAATATTTATGCCAGCATCATCACAAGCAGATGATATTTTATCATATGCTACAGTGAATAAATTCCTAACTTCATCATTTAAATCAGTAACTAAGATAGGCTCATCTATTTGTATGTCTTTTACTCCAAGGTCAGATAATTTGCTGATTATTTCTAAATAACATTTTACTAAATTATCACATAAAGAAAAGCGGTTAAAATTTTCTTGTTTTTCTTTTCCTACAGCAAGTAAAGTTATTGGACCAATAATAACTGGTCTTGTTTCTATGCCAATTTCTTTTGCTTCGCTATATTCTGAAAATATTTTGTCACTTGAAATTGAGAATTCTTGACCTGAGATAAATTCAGGTACAATATAGTGATAATTAGTATCAAACCATTTAGTCATTTCCATTGCAGGAACATCTATCCCATCAGCTTGTTTTCCTCTGGCCATTGAGAAGAAATTATCAAGAGAGACATTGCCTCCTGTGTGATTATAGCGTTCAGGGACTGCGCCAACTAAACAGATCATATCTAGTATTTGATCATAAAAAGAAAAATCA
>CBFHSE010000001.1:38457-69813 GCA_965658435.1 Rickettsiales bacterium
CTTGTTTTGTCTTATTTTTAAAGAATCACCAAAAATATAATATAATCAATATTATGCAAGTAAATTATTGCTTTTTAAGCTGTTAATAGATAAATTTCGCGTGATTATTTAAAATTTATTAAACAAAATGCAAAATTACCTTTTTACTAGTGAGTCAGTATCACATGGACATCCCGATAAAATTGCAGATCAAATATCTGATCTTATATTGGATTATTTTCTTGAGAATGATCAAAATGCAAGAGTTGCTGCTGAAAGCTTTGTAACGCCAAAAAGAATTATTGTCTCAGGTGAGGTAAGCTGCAACTTTGGCTGGGAGCAAAAAATAATTGATACAAAAATTAGGGAGTTAATTAAAAAAATAGGCTATGTTGATGGCTTATTTAACTATAAAGACATTCAAATAGAGATTGATCTTAATAAGCAATCATCCGATATTGCTGTTGGTGTAAATGAAGGTGAGGGGCTTGATAAATCCGAAGGAGCAGGGGATCAAGGTATAATGTTTGGTTATGCCAGCAATGAAACAGAAAATTTTATGCCAGCCCCAATATATTACGCTCATAAAATATTAAGAAGAATTTATCAAGATAAGGAGTTAGGTAAAATCAGTGGTTTTGGTGCTGATGCTAAATCCCAGGTAACAATGCGTTATATAAATGGTAAACCAGTAGAAATTGATACAATATTGGTCTCTATTCAGCATGATAAAGATTTATCTTTAAGTGAAATAGAAGCAAATCTTAAGCCTTTAATTTTATCTGAAGTTCCAGATATATTTACTAAAAATACTAAATTTCTTTTTAATCCTACTGGGCAATTTATAATAGGCGGCCCTGAGAGTGATGTTGGTTTAACAGGAAGAAAAATTATTGTAGATACTTATGGAGGTGCGGCACCACATGGTGGTGGTGCTTTTTCTGGAAAAGATCCTTCGAAAGTTGATAGATCCGCAGCTTATCTCGCAAGATATTTAGCAAAAAATATTATTGCAGCAGATCTTGCTGAAAAATGTCTAATACAAATATCATATGGAATTGGTATAGCAGAACCAATATCATTTTTCTTAGAAACATATGGAACGGGAAAAATCAGAGATAGCGAAATAGCAAATTATCTTACTGAAAATATTGAAATGACTCCAAAAGCAATTAGAAAAAGATTTAGTCTTAATAAGCCAATTTATTTACCAACAGCAACATATGGGCATTTCGGGAGAAAGCATATAGGTGAATCTAGTTTATTTGCATGGGAAAATTTAGATTTAAGCATAGAGTTAAAAAAAACTTAAGTAAAAATAAAGCAGCCTAACTATGATAGAAATTATAGGTTATATCGCAGCAAGTTTAACTACTATTTCTTTTATACCTCAAGCCTTGAAGGTAATAAGAACTAATGATGTTAAGGCTCTGTCTTTAAAAATGTATGTTATATTAAATATTGGATTGTTTTTATGGCTAATCTATGGTTTGCTAACTATTTCAATGCCCTTAATATTAGCAAATTCTATTACTTTGTTTTTTACGGGTTTCATCTTATTTAAAAAAACAAAAGATAGCTTAGGTAATAAATCTTAATTTGTTCTAACCGCCTCCAACAAACTCAACTAACTCAATTTTGTCACCCTCTTTAATTTCTCTTTCTTCATATTGACTAACAGGTAAGATATCTAAATTTATTTCAATAGCTACCATGTTGGGATCAATATTATATTTTTTAAAAAGATGAGAAATTTTCAGATTCTTCTCTATATTAGTGATTTTACCATTTAAAGTAATTTGCATTTTGAAAAATCAAATAATATTAATAGAAAGATAATGTAATATGATAAAATTATCATGCAAGATGTAAAAAAAACACTAAAAACCTATATTCAAGCTGGAGTAACTGAATTATATCAAGATAATAGTAGAGATTTGATATCTGAGAAAGCTGAAAAAAAAGTTTTAAATAAAAATAATCTTGATAATGCTGCTAAAAAAAACAGTTTAATTTCTGAGTTAAAACCAATAAATCAAGCAGTTAAAGAAGCTAAAAGCCTAGCAGATAAAGCAAAAACTTTGTCTGAGCTAAAAGATATTTTGAGTAAATTTGAAGGTTGTGAGTTATATAAAACTGCAAAAAATTTAGTTTTTTCAGATGGAGATGAAAATAGTGATGTGATTCTAATAGGAGAGGCGCCAGGTGCATCTGAGGATGAGCAAGCAATACCTTTTTGTGGTATAAGTGGAAAATTATTGGATGATATTTTTAGATCAATTGGCAAAACTAGAGATAATAATCTTTACATTACTAATAGTGTCTTTTGGAGACCACCTGGCAATAGAAGGCCAACAGATGAAGAGATAGCAATTTGCAGGCCCTTTGTTGAAAGGCATATTTATTTAAAAAAACCAAAATTAATTATATTAATAGGAGGAACTGCCTTAGCTTCAATCTTGCCTGAAATTAATGATACTATTTCAAAAATTAGAGGTAAAATAATGCAATATAAAAATCCATATCTTGATAATGAAATTGCAATTACTGCAATTTTTCATCCTTCATATTTATTGCGCCAACCCTTAAAAAAGAAAATTATGTGGCAAGACATGATGATGATTAATGATCATTTGCTAAATAATTGATTTATTATTGAATTTTGTTCTGTATGATTTTTTAAAAATAATCGTAATATATGAAAATAGTGAAAAACCAATTTGAAGATTTTAAAGTTAAAGATATTTCCCTAGCTTCAGCTGGAAGAAAATCAATTAATTTAGCAGAAAAAGAAATGCCAGGTTTAATGGCTTTAAGAGAAGAATATCAAAACGAAAAACCTTTAAAAGGTGCAAAGATAATTGGTTGTTTACATATGACAATTGAAACAGCTATTTTAATAGAAACATTACAAATTTTAGGAGCAGAGGTCAGATGGAGTTCATGCAATATTTTCTCAACTCAAGATGAGGCAGCAGCAGCTCTTGCTGCAACAGGAACTCCCATTTTTGCGTGGAAAGGAGAAACAGAAGAAGAATATGAATGGTGTATAAGGCAAACAATTAAAGCTGAAAATTGGCAGCCAAATATGTTGCTTGATGATGGAGGTGATTTAACTAAAATTATGCACCAAGAATATCCTGAAATGTTAAAAAATATTAAAGGTGTATCTGAAGAAACTACTACCGGAGTTTTAAGATTGAATGAAATGGAAGAAAAATCAGGATTAAAAATCCCCGCTATTAATGTTAATGATTCGGTTACAAAATCAAAATTTGATAATCTTTACGGTTGTAAAGAGTCTTTAATTGATGGTATCAAAAGAGCAACAGATTTTATGATAGCTGGAAAAAGAGCCTTAGTTTGTGGTTATGGTGATGTTGGAAAAGGTTGTGCTAAGGCGTTGGCATCACAAGGTGCAATTGTAACTGTAACAGAAATTGATCCAATATGTGCCTTGCAAGCTTCTATGGAAGGCTATCAAGTTTTAACAATAGAAGATGTTGTTGAAAATACTGATATTTTTGTAACTGCAACAGGTAATAAAGATATAATTAATTACTCGCATATGGAAAAAATGAAGGATAATGCAATTATTTGCAATATTGGTCATTTCGATAATGAAATAGAAATGAGTGCATTATCTAAACTTGAAAAAATAAATATAAAACCACAAACTGATATTTACAAATTTCCTTGTGGTAAAGAAATTATAATTTTAGCTGAAGGAAGATTAGTTAATTTAGGTTGTGCAACAGGTCATTCAGCTTTTGTCATGAGTACATCATTTACCAATCAAGTTTTAGCACAAATAGAGCTATTTAAAAATAACGAAAAATATAAAAATAAACTTTATGTATTGCCAAAAAAACTTGATGAAAAAGTTGCTAAATTACATTTAAAAAAACTAGGTGTTAAACTAACAAAGCTTAATAGAGAGCAAGCTGAATATATTAATGTTCCTGAAGATGGACCCTTTAAAAAAGATAGTTACAGGTATTAAATGGCTAAATTATATCACGATAGACCATTAGAAATTGGCAGCTATTCATTTTCTTCACGCTTAATAATAGGAACGGGAAAATATAAGTCATATGAAGAAAATGCAAAAGCATTAGAGGCTTCGGGAGCTGAAATTATTACAGTAGCTCTTCGAAGAGTTAATGTAATTGATAAGGAGAATGAAAAATTACAAGATTACATAAGTCCAAAAAACTATACATATTTGCCAAATACTGCTGGTTGCTACAGTGCAGAAGAAGCTGTTAGAACCTTAAAGCTTGCAAGGGAAGTAGGAGGTTGGAAGTTAGTTAAACTAGAAGTTATTGGATCCAAAGAAAATCTCTTTCCTGATATGCATGAAACATTAATAGCTACCGAAAAACTTACCAAAGATGGTTTTGAAGTTATGGTATATGCAAATGACGATCCAATTTATGCAAAAAAACTAGAGGATGCTGGAGCTGTTGCTATAATGCCTTTAGCAGCACCAATTGGTAGTGGATTAGGAATTCAAAATAAAACAAATATAAATCTAATAATAGAGCAGGCAAATATACCTGTTATAATTGATGCAGGTATAGGAACTGCTTCAGACGCAGTAATTGCAATGGAAATGGGTTGTGATGCAGTTATTCTAAATACAGCAATATCAGGTGCTTCTAATCCAGAATTGATGGCACGTGCTATGAAGCATGCAGTTATATCTGGAAGAGATGCATATCTAGCAGGTAGAATGGTAAAAAAACAATATGCATCGGCATCATCTCCAACTAGAGGTCTAATAGCTTCTTAAAATAGTTTTTTTTGTAGTAATATCATTAAAAATATGATATTGTTTTATTAGGTATGTTAATCAAATATTAGTTAGATGAATGATTAAATCAAAAGATTATTCATTATTAAATAAAAATATTATCAAAGCGATAAAAAAAGAGTCCTGGAAGTTAAATATTTTAAGTCTTATTTGGACAGCAGGACCAGTAACCTATATTTGTTTAAATATTGGTTATTACTTTAGTTATGGAATATTAGCTCCGAAGCATATTTTTATTTATTTTGCAGTTTTTACAGCAATGCTTGGAATAGCATCAATTATTAGCCGAATTACATACCGTCTTACCATCGGAAATAATTTAGATAATACAGAGAATATTCTAAAAACTCTAACTAATAAAATGCCTGAGCTACTTAATATAATTAGGAATGCATATCTAGAGAATGTAAATGAAGTTGAGCAAAGAATATCTGCTAGTAAGATAATTTTACAAAATCCAGACTCTACAGAATTTGCAATTGAAAGAGCGATATTTGAACTCACAAAGAATAAAAAATTTGCAGAAAATGCTAAGGAAATTGAGTTATATAGAAAACATAGCTTGCATATTTTAGCTAAAGCAAAATTTGCTGAGATTGAAGCTAAAGCAAGTAAATATTACATAGAAATTAAGCATTATTCTCCAAAGACTGCAGATCTATTTATAAATAGATTGCAAGCTATAATTCCAGATAAAAAAAAGGGGGTAGAAAGAGATGAAGGATTTATATCGAGGATATTAACAGCAGGACATCAAAATAATTTTGATACAATAATTCTACCAGATATTTATGAGATTATTATTTTAGCCATAGAGTTAATTAATGGAAGAGAAATAAATAATTATGCCATTTCTTATAAAGGAAATAATCAATATATTAAGAGTTTACGTAAGCTAGATAAAGCTTATGATAATTATTATTATTCCTATAAAAAAACTCAGCATTTATTATATTCTCTAATTACTTATATAAATAATAATTTAAATACTAAAACTGAATTACCGCATTCATTTAAAAATATTTCAAAAGAAACTAATAAAGATTTAGCAAAAATAATTTCTTCATTACAGAAGCAACTAAAATCATCTAAGGATAGAAAAGAGATTAATAAAGTATTTAGGCTTTATAATATGGTGGTAAAGCATAATAATCTCTGTAGAAATAGGTTAAAAAACTTTATAAAAGTAAAAAGAGAATTTGATTCTTTAAAACAAAAAAATTTAAAATTATTAAAATCTAATCACATCGGATCAGGTATTAAGATCATAAAATCCAAAATATTTTTAGATACTGAAGGCAGGTTAGAGGCTATTGAAAAATTAGTGAAAGAAATTAATGCCATTAATTTGAAAAATGTTAATATTAATCAATTAAAAATATTAGCTTTTAAAATTGCAGAAATTCTTGATAAAGAAATTAATCTAACTAATAATTTTCATAGAAATTCAATCGAAAATTCTAATGCAATCTTCTTTTCAAATAATGATTTAAGCACAACTATAGAAGTTAGGTATTATTTTATTTCTTCAATTATTAAAGAAATTAAAGCAAATGATGATAAAATAATTAGAAACTTACTTAATGATTTACTCGCCAATCAAAATATTGAATTAAATGACAGAAATATCAAAATCTTAAAAGATCATTACAATATTTCTGAAGCTATTCTGAATAACCTAAACCCGAATATTAAAAATAATAAATATAATAATATTTCACGGGCATATTTTAAAAAGATAAATAAATCTAATAGTTAATTTTAATTTGCAAAGATTTCCTTTTCTCTATTTGTAAATTTTTGATATTGCCAACTAAAATTAAATCATTAATTAAATACTCATTTAAATTAAAATTCTCGGCAAAAATTTCAACTGAGCAATCTTTTTTCAAAGAAAAATTATGATCTGATTTATCTTTTCTAATAAAATCAATAATATCTATAGTTTTTTCAGCCTGACTTAAAAGATCATCAGGGCAATTATATTGGAATTTTGGCCATGTATTTTTTTTATGTATAGAGATTATTTCTTTATGTTTATCTGGGAAAATTAAAGAAAATAATTCTTCTGTAATATGTGGTAAAAAGGGAGCATATAATTTAAGTAGATTATCTAAAATAAAATTAATTGTATATGCAGCACTTAATGATGATTTTTTAATCTCGGCATTATCTAATTTAGGTAAGAAATCCTTAATATTTTTTTCATTACCATAAGCTCTTGCTTTAGATATTTCTAGATAATTATCACAAAAATCTTTCCAAAAGAAATTATCAATAGCAGCTAATGCTTTTGCATATTCATAATGTTCAAATTCTTTGGCTGCTTTACTGATAGTTCTGCTTAATTTTGTAAGAATCCACTTATCAAAAGTACAATAAACAAAATTAAGTTGTTCAGATTTGTTATTAATATCAATTTTATCTAGATGAATAGCGGCAAATTTTGCAGCATTCCATAATTTATTCACTAGTTTTTTTCCAACACCAAGTAAATCTTCGGAATAAGCAGTATCTGCTCCAAGAGCAGAATTAGCAGACCAATATCTTACCACATCTGAGCCTTTTTCTTCAATTAATTTTACCGGTGTGATAACATTACCTTTTGATTTTGACATTTTAGTTTTATCGCTAGCCAAGCACCAACCAGATATCATTAAATTATACCAAGGTAATTTACCCTCATGTAAATAAGATTTTACTATTGTATAAAAAGCCCAACTCCTAATGATTTCATGAGCTTGGGGTCTAAGGTCTGCTGGAAATAATTTTTCATGTCTGTCATTATTTACAGCAAATTCATCGCTAATAGCTTTGCTTGATATTTGTGGTGAAACAGAGCTTGTTGCCCATGTATCCATAACATCACTATCAGCATAAATCATAATTTTCTCACCATCTTTTTCGGCTTCAAAAATACCTTCTGCAATTTTTATGGCTGAATCTTTATATTTATTTGGTGGGCTATCCATAGGATCAATAGGCAGCTCATTAACATCAGCAATTATTCTTTCTATTTCTTTATCATCTTTTATTACATACCAAATTGGAAAAGGCACTCCAAAAAATCTTTGCCTTGAAATACACCAATCATAATTTAATCCATTTATCCATTGCTCAATTCTTATTTTCATATAATTAGGGTGCCAATTAGCCTGATTAGCCATTTTTAATAATTCCTGTTTTTTATCTAATATTTTAATAAACCATTGAGGTTTTATAAGAATTTCGATTGGGCTACCAGATCTTTCAGCGCATTTTACAGGATGATTAATAGCTTCTTGTTTTACTAATAAATTATTATTTTTGATAATTTCTAAAATTTTTACTCTGGCATCCTTTGCCTTAAGACCAACTATATCATTATAATAATTCTGATAGTTTTTTAAATCACAATATTGCTCTAAGCTATCTTGTAAATCTTCGTCAAATTCTTTGATTTTACCGTATTTATTAAGAATTATTCTTTCGGCCAATTTATGGTTCTTCCACCATGTAACATCCATCATATCACCAAAGCTACAGCACATTACAATTCCAGTTCCTTTATCTTTTTCAACTAAAGAATCTGCAATTATGGGAACTTTTACGTTAAATAATGCAGTTAAAGCATTTTTACCAATAAGCTTTAAATATCTTTCATCCTCTGGATGCACAAAAATTGCTATACATGCTGGTATTAATTCTGGTCTTGTTGTAGAAATGACAATATGCTCATCGCTATTTTCAAGATTAAAAGAAATATCATTCATATGAGAATTAATATTTTTATCTTCAAGATCAGCTTGCGCAAGTGCAGTTTGATCTATTGGGTCCCAATAGGTTGGCTCATTTTTTCTGTCTAAATGATTTTTATGATATAAGTCTAAAAAAGATAATTGAGATATTTTACGAGTATCTGGTGAAATAGTTTGATATTCTTGTTGCCAATCAATTGATAAAGCTATTGATTTAAAAAGATTCCTGAAATCTTCTTCGGCATTTTTAACTACTTCTTTGCAAATTGCTACAAATTCACTTCTGGCTATCTGAGAACCTTTTATTTTTTTTGATTTTTCAACTAATCTTTCAGTGGGAAGGCCATTATCATCAAAGCCCATAGGGTAAAAAACATTTTTACCTTTCATGCGCATATATCTTGCAATGAAGTCTGCTTGGCTATAACTAAAAACATGCCCCATATGTAACATTCCTGATACTGTTGGAGGAGGGGTGTCGATAACAAAATTATCTTCACGCTTTAGAGAATCATCCCAAGCAAATATTTCGTTTTTTAACCAAAATTCCTGCCATTTTTTTTCTATTTTTGCAGTATCATATTTTTTTGGAAATTCTTTCATTTAATAGATGATAATTAATTTGTAGGGAGTAATAATAAACATATTAAACAAAATTGGTAGAAAATTTATGTATAGAAAAGCTCTCTATATTTTCTCTTTATTTATATTGCAACCTAATTTTGTCTTCGCTTCAGAAGAAAATAATTTTGAGTATGAATATATACAGCCTAAAAAACCAATAGAAGAAGTAATATTAAACCCTCAAGAAGATATTAAAGATTTTTCCCAATATCAGGGAGATCATGATAAAAAATGGTATAAAAAAACAAAAAAAGAGCGCAATAAATATATTAATTTTGCCATAAATTATAGTTTTGCTAATGATATTGATGTAAAATCTGATAATATTTTTTATCCTGCGGCAAATGATTCTGCAACTAATGTGGGATATATAGGAAAAATAGATCGAAAAGGGGGGCTAGGTATTGATTTAGCTTATGGCTTTGAGTTAAATAAATTATTAGATTTTGAAGTAGAAACTCACTACACGCGTTCTTATGTGAATAAATTTATTAAAACAAAAATTAATTCAATAAATTTAGGAGGTGCAACTTATACAGAAGCTGGCCCACAAAACCCAGAAAAAGAAGATGATGAAGTTTTAACCTCTTTAAGTGCTACAGCCAATATAATATTAAATTTTCCCGGTGAAAAATTTTCTCCTTATCTTGGAGGTGGTTATGGAATTGGCATAATAGGAATTAGCTCTGATTACAATGAACATGAAGTTATAGTAGCAAAATTAGGTCTAAATTATATCTTAAGCTATAAAATGAAATTATATCTCCAGCTCAAACAATTAATGTTTGATAAGGTTAAATATAGCTATAACACCAGTCAAAAAGAAACAAATACTGCTTATAATGATAAGAAATATTATTTTGAGCATGATTTTGATGAGACCGTATTAAGTATTGGCTATAAGTTTAATTTTTAAATATCTTAAATAATGAAAATTAGGCTTTATATAAATAATACTATTAAAATTAATTCCCTAATTATATTAAATAAATTTCAAAGCAATTATTTAATTAAGGTTTTAAGATTAAAAATTAACCAAGAAATATATATATTTGATAATAAAACAGGGGAATATCTAGCTGACATTAAAGAGATAGATAAATTAAGTAAAATATTTGTAAAAAAACAAATTAAAAATTTTAAAATATCATCAAATATTTCTCTAGCCTTTGCCCCAGTTAAAAATGTTAAAGCTGAATATTTAGTTACCAAGGCTACTGAATTAGGTGTACATAAAATTTATCCAATAATCACTGATTTTACAATTGTTAGAAAAGTAAATTTAGAAAGATTACAAGCTAATATTATTGAAGCATCAGAACAATGTGAAAGAATAGATTTAGCTTCTATTTATGAAATTAGCACCTTAAAAAATTTCTTAAAAAAAATAACTAATGAAATATTAATTTTTGCAGATGAAGCAAGAGAAGGTTTTAATGCAGAAAATTCTTTTAAAAATATCAAAAATAATGCTGAAGTTATTATTATAATTGGACCAGAAGGTGGTTTTAATGCAGCTGAAAGAAAGCTAATAAATTCCCATCCAAATAGCATAAATCTAACCTTAGGTGCAAGAATATTAAGAGCTGATACAGCAATAATATCTGCTTTAGCTTTAGCAAATAATTATTTGCTAAATTGCTCTTGAAATTTGTTAGATAGTTACTATCTATTAACATAAATTAAATTTAAATCTAAAAATGGCAGCAGCAAAACAAGAAACACATAAATTTGACGCAGAAATCAGTAAAGTACTTAACTTAGTTATTAATTCGCTTTATACAAATCAAGAAATTTTTTTAAGAGAGTTATTATCAAATGCAAGCGACGCTTGCGACAAATTACGTTATGAAATAAATAGTAATGAAAAAATTGCCAGCAAGCTAAAAGATAACCCCTTAAAAATTAGCGTAAAAATCAATGAAAAAGAAAAAACATTAGAAGTTTTTGATAGTGGGATAGGTATGAATAAGCAAGATTTGATAGAAAATCTTGGTACAATTGCTAAATCAGGAACACAAAAATTTTTAGATTCTCTTCAAGAAGGTGAAAAAAAATCTAGTGATTTAATAGGACAATTTGGAGTAGGTTTCTATGCATCATTTATGGTTGCAGATAAAGTGACAGTTATTTCAAGCAAAGCAGGAGAAAAAAAAGCATTTAAATGGGAGTCAGAAGGAACTGGTGAATTTATTTTGGAAGAAATATCAGATGATATTAGAGGTACTAAGATCACCTTATTTTTAAAACAAGATTTTGACAAATTTCTTGATAAATTTAACGTAAAAAACATCATTAAAACATATTCAGATCATATCGGGTTTCCAATAGAATTAATAGCTGAGAATGAAGAAAAACCCGAAATTGTAAATTCTGTTGAGGCTTTATGGCACAAAGCTAAAAAAGATATCAGCAAAGAAGAATATAATTCTTTTTATAAAAATTTAGATCACGCTGTTGATGATGCTTGGCTTACAATACATAATAAAGTGGAAGGGGTAATAGATTACACAAACTTATTATTTATACCTAGCAAAAGACCGTTTGATATATTCCATCCAGATCGCAAATGTTCTGTTAAATTATATGTTAAAAAAGTTTTTATTACTGAAGATAATCATGTTGAATTAATTCCTGCATATTTAAGATTTTTAAGAGGAATAATAGACTCTCAAGATTTGCCTTTGAATATTTCTCGAGAAACCTTACAAAATAATACCACAATTGATAGGATTCGTAACAGTGTTGTTAAAAAAATCCTTGCAGAGCTCAATAAAAAAATGGAAAATAACCTAACAGAATATGAAAAATTCTGGGATAATTTTGGTGCGGTTCTAAAAGAAGCTCTATGTGAATATACAGTTGATAAAGATAAAATCTTTGATCTTTGTTTATTTAAAACATCAAAATCCAATGGTAAATATATAAGTCTTAAACAATATGTTGCAAGAATGCAAAAAGAGCAAAAAGCAATTTATTGTTTAATTGGAAATGATTTAGAAGCTATGGTAGAAAATCCTCAAATAGAGAGCTTCAAAGAAAAAGATATAGAAATTTTATTTTTAACAGATGGGGTAGATGATTTTTGGTTGACTACAAATCCAAAATATCAAGAAAAAGATATTAAATCTGTTGCTAGATCAGCAAGCGATCTTGAAGATCAAAATGAAGCTAAGGCCAAAGAAAAAGATATAAAAAAAGAAGAAAAAAATAAATATGAAGATTTATTAGCTGCAATGAAAGAAGCTCTAGCTGATAGAATAGCTGATGTTAAAATTTCAAAAAAATTAACTTCATCACCTGCATGTTTAGCAGTTTCTGAGCATGGAATGGATATTAGAATGGAAAGAATGTTAATTGAGCAAGGTCAATTAAAAGAAGCCTCAAAGAAAATATTGGAAATAAATCCTGAGCATAAAATCTTGAAAGCAATGCATAAAAATTTTCAAACAAATAAGTCTGAATTTAACGATTATTGTTTAGTTTTATTTGATCAAGCATGTATCATTGAAGGAGAAGCAATTAAAGACCCTTTAAAGCTTGCAAAAAGAATTACAAGCTTACTTGAAAAATTATCTTAATTTAATAATTTCAAATTAAAATTTTTACTAATTGATAAATTTCAGTAATCTATCTTTTGACTCATCTTAAAAAAAATGCTATCATGCAGAAAATTTAAGGTGGAAATTATGATAGAGCAGGAATTTTTACAGCAAATAGTAGCTACAACATCAAATCATAATAATCCAGATAGTTTAGTAGAGGAAATAGCTCAACTTGAGTATACAGTTACATATATCTATCAATTAAATGGCAATTCAGAATCAGCTTCATTATTAAATAAATTAAGAGTGAATGAAAATATGGATCCAAAAGACAAAAATTATGGACTAGTTGCATTTGCAATAATAAATCACATATTGAATGAAGATGGCAAATCACCTGAAGAAACGAACATAAAACAACATAAGGAAACATTAATAGAATTTTTGCTGTTAATGAACAATGAAAGACCGAATTTGATTAAGGATGTTTTATCCTCATTAGAGGAAAACACTAATCATATACCTACATATTTACTTATTTTAAATAAAGCAATGGAGTCAAATAACGTATCAGTTACATCTCTTCGATCTGTTAGGAATGAGGAAATCATTAAAGCTATTATAAACAAATCAGATCCTACAGATATAACAGATGATGCTTATTATGATGGTAAGATTAATCATTTTAAACAAGAAAATAAAGTGTTACAAGAATTATTCGTCCTATATCAGAAAGTAGCAGAGCAGAAAAGAAAAGCGGAGGAGGAAGCAAGAAAAGTGGCAGAAGCGGAGGAAGCAAGAAAAGCGGCAGAAGCGGAGGAGGAAGCAAGAAAAGTGGCAGAAGCGGAGGAATCAAGAAAAGCGGCAGCAGCAAAACTATTGCAAGCTAGTATAAGACGTTTGAAACCAAGAAAAGCAGCTGAAGCGGAGGAAGCAAGAAAAGCGGAGGAGGAAGCAAGAAAAGTGGCAGAGCAGGAAAGAAAAGCAGCAGAAAGAGCAAGAAAGGCGGCAGAAGAGGCAAGAAAAGCAGAAGCTAAAAGGAAAGCTGAGGAAGAAGAAGCAAGAAGGAAAGCTGAGGAAGCAAGAAGGAAAGCTGAGGAAGAAGCAGCAAGAAGGAAAGATAAGAAAGAAGCAGCAAGAAGAAAAGCTGATGAAGCAAGAAGGAAAGCTGATGAAGCAAGAAGGAAAGCTGATGAAGCAAGAAGGAAAGCTGAGGAAGCAAGAAGGAAAGCTGAGGAAGAAGCAGCAAGAAGGAAAGCTGAGGAAGAAGTAAAAAAGAAATCTGAGGAAGAAGCAGCAAATCTATTACAAGGTTACATAAGGCGGAGTTTAGAAAAGAAGAATAAAGATAAAGAAGAAAGAAAATCATATGAACTATATCAGAAATTATTAAAAAAAATTGAAATTCCGAAAGGTGTAAGTGAAGATGATAAAGAAAAATATCAAGAATATTTAGATCAGTTAATCAATCCAAATACACCATTCTTAACATATAATAATGCCCATATAGATATAGATATTGATATAAAAAAAGAATTATTAAAACAACTGCTAAGCTTTTCTCCAAGAAAAGAAATAAAAGATCTTATTAGCAAAGAGTTAGGGTCTATCCAAGGAAATTTAAAAGATTATCTCGATTGTTTTTGTGACAAAATTGAAGATTTAGAATTGCTAAGTGGGAATATTATTAAGGATAAAAAATTAGTAGAAAAATTAATAGACATTGCAAGCAATACAGATAAAGGAAAAGTAATTATCCAATATTTTTATAACAAAAGAGAAAATATAACTTTAACAGGCAATAATTTTGAAGAAATATTTAAAATAATTTTAAATAATCCTGATTTTTTCAAAAAATATACAGACGGTAAAATTCAATATTTAAAATTTTTAGCATGTTCTATAGATAAAGATATATCTCACGATCTAATTGGTCTCATGGAAAATTTTGCACTTGAAACCGAAAGAGCTGACATTAAGAATCAAATTTATTTGATGTTGTTACTTGATAAAAATGGCATTTTTTTTACTAAAGATTTATTTGATCAATATAAGATGTTTTATAATGATAATCAAGATAATGAAACATTAAAAAGGGGTTTTCTTTCTGCTATAGAAAAATCTAAAGAAACTCTAGTTCAATATTATATAGCTAGAAAATTATTAGAAGCTCTAGAAATTTCTTCAGAGAGAAAAGAATATAATATAAATGCCTTTACAGAAGAAGAATTAAGAAATCCTAGCCTAGTTTTTTTAGAGAAATTATGTAAAGAAATTATAGCAACCCCCACAAATAGATTAACTGAGTTTAAAAAAGAACTTAATACCAATAATATTCCAGAATCAAGTAGGCTATATGATCTCTTTATAGATTTCTTTATTAAAAAATATATAAACGAAACTGAAACATTAAGTAAGTTTTTTCCTGAAATAGGTTCAGATCATTTAACCTTAGATCAGATATATATTTTATTAAGCAATCCTCAAAATATAAATTTATTAGAATTTAAACTAAAGCAGGATCCTGAAATTTATATGAGGCATGGATTAGATTTTCACAATCTAGCTCTCTGCGAATTTTTAGTGTATAATAGTTTGATACTTCCTTCTAATCATTTAAAACTGATACAGGAATATGAAAAATTGAAATCACATAAATCTGATATTGAATATATATTATATTATGGTGGTAATCACCCAGAATTAGAAACATCATCTGGTTTGAATGAGGGATATGAAAAAGCTACTTCACTATTATTAAGTGTTAGTATAGAAGAGAGAAGTCATTTATTAATTCCATTTTTTAGATTAGCTCTTGAATTAAAAGTAGATTTAAAGCCCATTCTAGATAAATTTATACAAGAAAATTATGAAACAGAATTACTTAACATTATACAAATCTTACCTCCGGATTCTGTTAAATATTTATTAATAAATAGTAAGAAACTAATTGCTAATGAGAAGCTTGAAAAATATACACAAACTATACTAGATCCCAATCAGTTTTGGAAAGTCATAATGGACATAGATTTACCATCATTAGAACGCCAACAAATATTTGCCTGCTTATATAAATTGGATGGAGTATCTTTTGGAGATGAAGATGTCGGTCTAATAAAAGAAAGATATGGTCAAGATTGGCGTGATGCTTTTGAAGCTCATAAGAAATATCAAGATATTATTAGAAAGTATGATCAAGGCATATTAACAGCTAATGATCTTAATCAAGTAAATTTATCAATGATATTAAATAATGGAGTACCCTTATTTTTAATGTTATGTAAAAGTAATGATTTTAATGAGATAGTATTGAAAAGTATCCAAAATTCAGTAACAGGAGAAATATTTTTAACAGATGAACAAGGAAAAAATATACTTCATATATTGATAGAATCGAAAAATAGAACATTATTAGAATCATTGCTAAAAGATAAAGATTTGCAACATGATGTAAAACAGCTTTCAGGTATGCTAGATAATAAAGGGAATAGTATTTTTAATTTTGTTGATAATCAACAAGACATCCATAGTCTTTTAAAAGACTTATTTGAAAGTGGTATTTCTCCTAATATTCATGATAAATACGGTAACACTCCTTTAATTAATGCTTGTCGATGTTATTTACAATCAAAATCAGATAAAGAAAGACATACAGCAATATTTGAAGTTTTATTTGTTCATGGTGCTGATCCAAATATTAAAATTGGAACAAAGACAATGTTAGATATATTTTTATCTAAAAATGATTTAAAGTTAGTTGAACTTGCTCTTAAAAAATGTGATAATATTGCAATTAGTGCCAGTAATATAACAAAATTAATAGAATGCTTAGATAAAATAGAAAACAGCAAAGCTAATTATGAAGATGATGGTCAAAAGAAGGAATTTGATGGTAAAAAAGAGAGACTTAAGAGCAGAATATTAGATATTATCGATCTTGCTATTGATAAAGAGAAGGCTGAAATAACAAATGAACACGCTCTTTCTGTTTTAAATATAATGAAAGCACAAGATAAAGATCAAGAACATAAAGATCTAAAAAATCTTTATCGGAAATTCTTAGACAAAATGAGAAAGGAAGCAGGGATGGGAAATAGAGGATTATTAAGAGTAGGTTCACTACCATCTATGATAGGAGGCAATCCTCCTCCATATATAGAGTCTTTAATGGCGCTAGATGCCAGATATGTAGGCATTGCAGCACAAAGTGGTAGGCCATTAGAACCAATGAGGCCAGGAGCAGCAGCAGGAGCAGCAGGGTTTTGTAAGTAAATTTGGAAGGTAGAGCTGTGGCTTCAAAACAATCACCTATATAAGAAGATCTTAAACTCTATAAAAAAACATGTTAAATCTTATAAGTTTTTTTACAGTAAAACAATTCTATAATAATGCCTCGTTAAATCCCAAAAGATTCATAGATTCTCTGAATTTATCAGGCATTTCAGCTGTAAAAATTTTCTTTTTACCAAGGTAATTATCAATTTCTAATTTATAAGCATGTAAATGAATTTTATTATGAAGGTTATTTTTAAAGGCATTTTTGCCTCCATATTTACCATCTCCAAGAATAGGGCAGTTAAGATCTTTCAAATGAATTCTAATTTGATGTTTACGTCCAGTAATAGGATATAAAGCAGCAAAGCTAAGCTCATTTCCTACATAATCAATAATCTCATACTCAGTTAATGCAGCTTGTTTTCCTTTATGTTCATTATAGATAGGAGTAGATATTTTACCACGCAGCTTTTTTGGTCTACCAATAATTATAGCAAGATATGTTTTCCATATTTTCTTATATTTGAATTTTTCAATTAAATTAGCCGCAATTTTTTGATTTTTAGCTAATATTAAAATACCTGAAGTATCCTTATCTATTCTATGAGTTAGCCGATAATCAAATAGCTGATCAACAGAAATCTGTACTTTACTTCCACCTTGCACAGCAAGATTAGCCGGTTTATTTAAAACCAGAATATTTTCATCTTCAAAAATTTTATTTCTTAGTAATTCAGATTTTAATTTATAGTTATTATTAGGCATTTAGCTTTACAAAAGATAAATACATAATAAAGAAAGGAATAAAAAAAGACAAACATATATAAAGCACACCTAGCATTATCTCTTTCTCAAAACATAAAGTTGTAGCTTCAAAAATATAGGTTGAATAAGTAGTATAAGATCCTAAAAAACCAGTAAAAATAAACAGCTTAAAATTATCACTTAAAGTAAAATATTTAGTAAAATATATAAATAAAGCAAATAATAAAGAACCACTAATATTAATAATTAGCACAGCAACAGGCATGTTTACTATATTAAAAACCTTATATGAAGTTAGAATTTTTGTTAAAAAATAACGAAAAAAAGTTCCAATCATTCCACCGCTTAGCAGAAAAAACAAAGAAGTAAAACTCATTGCAAATTATATGATTTTTTTGATTTCTTCTTCCGAAAGACTATTAGGAATAATAGAAATAGGTGTAAAAATTTTAATAGCAGATAATTCAGCTATATGAGATATTAGCTTTCCTTTGCTTGAAGATTCCTCGCAAGATGATAATATAATTAAATTAATAGATTTATCATTTTCTAATACTTTAGAAATTTCATCACTTATTATGCCTTCTTTTATATTTATAACAGGTAGAATATTAGAAAGTTTTTTTATATAGGCTGAAATTTCATTTAAGCTATCTTCCTGATCTTGTCTTTTTTCCTGATCCATAATTTTATCAACTGAAAATAAACCATAGCCTTTATTAACAGTGTCAATTACAGATAAAATCTCTATTAACGCCCCATCTTTTTTTGCCTTTAAAGCCGCATATTTTAAGGCAGCTGCGCAGTTTTTTAAATTACTAACACAAATTAAATATTTATTTTTTACCATTTTTTTCAATATGTTTAACAGCAGCAATAGCACTTAAGTTAATAATATCATTAACAGAATCACCAATTGAGCAAATCTGAACTGATTTCTCAAGACCAGATAAAATTGGACCAATAACAGCACTGCCACCTAGTTCTTGTAATAAGTTAGATGATATAATAGCGGAGTGTAAACCAGGCATAATTAAAATATTAGCTGGCTCTGTTAAGTTACTAAAAGGGTATATTTCAAGTAATTCTTTGTTAAGAGCAACTTCAGGCGAGATCTCTCCATCATATTCAAAATCTACATTCATGCCATCTAAGATTTTTTTAGCATCTCTAATTCTTGATGATTCCGTTCTTAATTGGCTACCAAAATTAGAAAAAGATACTAGAGCAACTCTTGGTGTATGGCCAAATTTCCTTACCTCTTCTGCCATACGAATTGCTGTTTCAGCTAATTCTTCAGATGAAGCAAGTTCATTTACTGCTGTATCAGCTAAAAATACAGTTCTATCTTTAGCAATAACAATTGAATAGCCAAAAACAGCTTGATCTTTTTGGCTATCAATTACCTTTAAGATATCATCTAAGCATGTTTTATAATGTCTGGTTGTACCAGTAACCATTAAATCTGCATCTCCTGCTTCAACTACACATGCTGCAAAAATATTTCTATCATCATTTACCATACGTAAACAATCTCTCATTTTATAGCCTTTTCTTTGAAGTTTATTATATAATATTTCAGCATATTTTTTTACTAAATTTTCATTGGTTGAAATATTAATTACATTTAGATCATCTTTTGATAAATGCAGCTCTTCTAAGTTGTTTTCTAATTCATTTTGCCTATCTGATCTTGTTATTAAGCTTGCTTTTCCATAAGAAGAATCTTGCCAAATTTTTGCACTAGCTACGATATTTTTATTTTCTCCTTCGGCGAAAACAACTCTGGTAGGAATATTTCTGACCTTACCAAAAATTAAATTTAAACTATTGGCAGTTGGATTTAAACGACCATTTAGCTGAGATTTATATGCATCCCAATCATCTATTTTTTTACGAGCAACTCCACTTTCTATAGCAGCTTTTGCAACTGCTGCAGGAATATGTGATATTAATCTTGGGTCAAAAGGCACTGGAATGATATATTCAGGTCCATATGTCATTTTACGCCCAGAATAAGCACTAGAAACCTCAGCAGGAACAGGTTCTCTAGCTAAGTCCGCAAGGGCGTAGGCTGCTGCAAGTTTCATTTCATCATTAATAGCTGTAGCGTGAACATCAAGAGCACCGCGGAAAATATATGGAAACCCTAAGACATTATTAACTTGATTTTGATAATCTGATCTTCCAGTTGCAATTATTGCATCTGGTCTAACTTCTCTTGCATCTTCTGGTTTAATTTCTGGATCAGGATTAGCCATAGCAAAAATAATAGGGTTTTTTGCCATTTTTTTTACCATTTCTTTATTAATGGCATCTTTTACAGATAATCCCAAAAATACATCTGCATCTGTTAAAGCATCTTCAAGTGATCTTTTATCTGTTGCAACAGCATGTTTGATTTTCCATTCATTCATGCTTGTTTCTCTTCCTTTATATATTACACCAGTACGATCACATAAATAGCAATTTTCATCTTTGACCCCCAATTTTTTTATAAGCTCTAAACAAGCAATTCCTGCAGAACCCGCACCATTAACAACTACTGATAAATCTTCAATTTTTTTACCAGCAATATCTGCTGCATTAATAATTCCTGCCGCTGTAATTATGGCTGTTCCATGTTGATCATCATGAAATACAGGTACATTACAAATTTCTTTTAATTTTTTTTCTATTATAAAACATTCAGGAGCTTTGATATCTTCAAGGTTAATTCCACCATATGTATCTGCAATATTTTTAACAGTATTTACAAATTCATCAATATCTTCTGTTGAAACCTCTACATCAATTGAATCAATATCAGCAAATCTTTTAAATAAAACAGATTTACCTTCCATAACTGGCTTTGAAGCTAAAGCGCCTAAATTACCAAGGCCTAAAACCGCTGTACCATTTGAAATTACAGCTACAAAATTTCCCTTTGAAGTATAATCATAAGCTGTTTCTGGATCTTTATGGATTTCTCTACAAGGTACAGCTACACCTGGAGAATATGCAAGAGATAAATCTCTTTGAGTAGTAAGAGGCTTTGAAGCAACTACTTTTATTTTTCCGGGAGCACCATTACTATGAAAATCTAATGCATCTTGATCTGTTAGTTTATTAACATGCGCTTTTGTTTTATTATCAGCCATTTTATATCTGTATATCTTAATTTAAGCGCTGATAATACAGGCAATATAGATTTTATCAAGATATTTACCAAGCAATTTAAGAGCTAGTAATTTACAATTAAATAAAGAGTAATTATTTTCTTGACCAAAAAAATATAAAATGGATTTAGTCTCAGTTATTATACCTAATTACAATAGAAAATTAATCATTAATAAAGCCATTAAGTCAGTATTAGAGCAAAGTTATAATAATATAGAGCTCATTATAATTGACGATGGCTCTATAGATAACTCCTATGAATATTTGCAAGAAAAATATAAGGAGGAAGCAAAAATAATATTACTAAAAATAACTCATTCAGGAGTAAGTAGAGCAAGAAATAAGGCTATAAAAATTGCAAAAGGTAAATGGATAGCATTTCTAGATTCTGATGATTTTTTTCATTTAGATAAAATTTCAAAGCAAATAAAATATTTGCAAGAAAATCCAGATTATAAAATATGTCATTCTGAAGAAATCTGGTTTAAAAATAAGGTTAGAATAAATCCAAAGAAAAAACATCTGAAAATAGGCGGGGATATTTTTAAAAGATCGGTTGAGTTATGCTCAATATCAATTTCAACTGTAATAATTCATCAAGACATAATTAAAGATATTGGCTTATTTGATGAAAATTTACCAGCATGTGAAGATTATGATTATTGGTTAAGAGTTACTGCAAAATATAAAATTTTGTTTTTACCTGAATATTTAACAACAAAATTTGGTGGCCATGCTGATCAATTATCACAAAAATATTATGCAATGGATCGATTTAGAATTTATGCTTTAGCAAAAATTATCGAGGCAGGAAATTTAACTAAAGAACAATATGAATTTGCTAGAAATATTTTACAAAAAAAACTAATGATTTTTTTACAAGGAGCAAAAAAACATAATAATCTAGAAGAATATAATGAATATTCCAGCAAATATGCTAAATATTTAGCAAGTTAAATTAAAAGCTAGATTTATAATAATCATTATTTTTAATTAACTCAGCATGTTTGCCAGTAGCAACGATTTTTCCTCTATGCATCACCATAATTAAATCAGCATCAATAATAGTATTTAATCTGTGAGCAATAATTAAGCATGTTCTGTTTTTCTTTAATTTTTTTAAAGCATTTTGTACCTTTTTTTCAGAAATAGGATCCAGAGCAGAAGTAGCTTCATCAAGAAGTAAGATAGGGGAGTTTTTAAGAAACGCCCGAGCTAAAACTATTCTTTGTTTTTGTCCACCAGATAATAAATTTCCTCTTGATCCTATTATAGTATCAAAACCATCGTTAAGATCTTTTATAAATTCATATGCTTCTGCATCTTGAGCTGCCTTCATTAATTCAGCATCTGATATTTTTTTCTTAATGCCATAGCAAATATTTGCTCTTACCGTATCATCAAATAAAAATATATCCTGAGATACATAAGAGATTTGAGAGCGTAAATCACTAAAACTAAAATCTTTTATATTATGGCCATCTATAATTATATCTCCTGCAGACACATCATAAAAACGCAGTAGTAAATTCATAATAGTAGATTTTCCGCTTCCTGACTTGCCAACTAAAGCATAATTGTGATTTTTTTTTAGCTCAAAAGAAATATTTTCTAGGGCATTTTCTTTTTGATTAGGGTAGATAAAAGAAATATTTTGAAATTGAATATTTGCATTTTCAATCTTAATTTTTTTCGCTTTACTTAACTGTTTAACTTGATGTTTTACATCAAAAATTTCAAAAATTCTCTTAGCAGCTGCAAGCCCCATTTGTAACTGATTATTTAACTTAGTAAGGCTTTTCATAGGTCTATATGCAGATAAAACAGCTGTAATAAACAAAAAGAAACTTCCAGTTGAAATTGACCCTTCAATTACCATATGACCACCATACCAAATAATGATAGCCAAAGCTATTCCGCCTAATGCTTCCATTAAAGGTGAGGTTAAAGAGTCTGTTTTTACTGATTTTCTGTAAAGATATTGTAATTTATCAGTTAATTTAAATAAACGCTTTTTCTCAAATTCTTCAGCATTATATGCTTTAACAACTCTAATGCCTTGAACTGCTTCATCAATTTGATTGGTAAAAATAGATAATTCTTTTTGGGTATTAGCTGAAATTTTACGCATTTTTTTACCAAGATGGTAAACTGGGTAAATAGCTAAAGGGAAAATACAAAAAGTGATAATTGCTAATTTGGGCAAATAATAAAAAATAAGTGCTAATAAAAATATTAAGCTTAAAAATTCTCTGATAATATTAGTAAGTACTAAAGATATTGAGGAGCGCATCATATTAATATCATTAGTAAAATGAGAAATAATCTTTCCAGATGAGTTGTAAGTTAAAAATGCTAAGTCACTTTGTAAAATTTTAGCAAATAGCTTCCTTTGCACATCAAGCAAAATATCATTTTCAACATTTTTAGTTAATATATTTTGCATATAAACCGCCAAGCCTCTTAAAACTGAAACTAATAATAAAGCAATAGGCACAATTAAAAGTAATAATTCACTTTTTTCAGTAAAAATTTTATCTAAAATAGGTTTCATCATCCAAGCATGTAATGCCGTAGTTGCTGCAACAATAATCATAAAGAAAGCAGCAAGCCCTAATTTAGAAAAATAAGGTTTTACAAATTCTTTGATAATTCTTTTAACTAGATATTTTGAGCTGTAATCAATCATTTTCTAACCTGACCATTACCTATTACTTGATATTTATATGTAACTAATTGCTCAATTCCAACTGGTCCTCTAGCATGCATTCTTCCAGTTGAGATTCCTATTTCTGCTCCTAAACCAAATTCTCCACCATCAGCAAATTGGGTTGAGCTATTTAGCATCACAATAGCACTATCGATTTTTTGTAAAAACTCATTTGCAGCATCTTTATTTTCTGTAATAATTGCATCTGTATGAGCAGAACTATATTTATTAATATGCTCTATAGCTTCACTTATATCATTAACTGATTTAATTGAAAAAATTGCATCTAAATATTCAGTTGCAAAATCCTGTTCATTTGCAATTAAAAATTCTTTAGCAAATTCTCTAGCAGGTGCATCAGCTCTAATTTCGCATTTATTGTTAAATTTTTTAGCTATTAAAGGAATAATCTTAGGTAAAATGTCACGATCAATAACCACTGATTCAGTTGCCCCGCAAATTGCAGTACGACGCATTTTTGCATTAAAAAGGATATTAACAGCTTTTTCTAAATCAGCATCTTTATGAATATAACTATGACAATTACCATCTAAATGTTTAAAAATTGGAATTGAAGTTTTGCTACTAACCATATCAATTAAATTTTTTCCTCCTCTTGGGATTATAACATCAATGCCTGTTTTTAAAGCAAGCATTTCCGATAATAATTCTCGATCACTATTAGGTAAAATTTGAATAATATCTTGTGTTAAATCAAATTCCAAAAGAGCTTGATTTAAAAACTTCATAATTGCCAGAGAGCTATTAAAGCTATCGCTTCCAGGTCTTAAAATTGCAACATTTCCTGATTTTAAACATAAACCCCAAGCATCAATGGTAACATTTGGTCTTGCTTCATAAATAATTGCGATAACTCCAAGAGGAACAGTTACTCTCTGTATTATTAGACCATTAGGTCTTTTATCAGAATAAATAATTTTTCCAACTGGATCTGGAAATTTAGCAATTTCTGCCAAAGAATTAGCAGCAGAAATTAGTCTTTCTTTATTTAAATTCAAACGATCAATATATGCAGGGTTTTTTCCAGATTTTGTAGCGATTTCTATATCAATTTTATTAGCTTCTAATATTTCTTCGTAATTATAAATCAATAAATCCCTTGCTTTCAATAGGGCTGCATTTTTTAGCTTATCATCTAAGATAGCAGATATGGTAAAAGCTTTTCTTGATTTAGTAACAATATTGGCAATTATATCCTGATTCATATTAATAAATTACATTTTCGTAATTAATTTCTTCATCATCAAACTTACTATTATTTTTAATAGCTTTTATATAATTTTCTTCTTTAAATATTTCAAAAATTATATCTTTTTTTAAGCTGGATGCAATCGGTGCTTTACCACTATTTCTATCAATTTTTACAAATTTAAGACCAGATGGAATCTTAAAAGGACGTGACTGAAAATTTTTTAATGATTCTCGCATGATATCAACAAAAATTGGTACAGCAACAGAAGAGCCGGTTTCATTCAAGCCCATTGATTTTGGTGTATCAAATCCTGCCCATACTCCAACAACAAGATCTGGAGAAAATCCTACAAACCAAGTATCATAACTTTCATTAGTAGTTCCAGTTTTACCAGCTATAGGTTTGGGAAGATTTCTAGCTCTCCATGCAGTTCCTCTTTGAACCACACCTTCTAAAAAAGAAGTCATTTGATATGCTGTTCTGGAATCTGTTAAAACTTCTCTGTTATCGTTTAATTCAGGTATTAAAATTTGATCTTCATTTACTTCTCTATCAATATTACAATTTTCGCATAATCTATTGTCTTTTCTAAATATAGTTTTACCATTTTTATCTTGCACTTTTTCAACGGCATATGGAGTTATTTTTTTTCCTCCATTAGCTATCATCGCATATGCTGTTGTAATTCTGAGTAAGTTTGATTCCTCTGCTCCTAAAACCAAAGCATAATTACTTACAGGGTCATCACTAATACCATATCTTTTGACTACTTCCGCAATTTTATCTAAGCCAACCATTTGGGCTAAGCGAACTGTAACTACGTTTCTTGATTTTTCTAAACCTAATCTAAGAGGAGTAGGTCCATAAAATCTGTTAGAATAATTCATTGGTATCCAATAAGTTCCATCTTCTTTTTTCATTCTAACCTCATCATCAATAATAATTTGATTTGGAGGGAGATTATTTTCAAGGGCAGTAAGATAAATAAAAGGCTTTATGATAGATCCAGGTTGACGTACTGCTTGCACAGCTCTATTAAATTCAGTTTTACTATCATTATATCCGCCCACCATTGCTAATATTGCTCCATTATGAGGATTCATTGCTACCACAGCACCATTTATTTCAGGTATTTGTTTTAAATCATATGAATTTGCTTTGTTTTTTATTTCTTCTACGAAAACAACATCTCCAACTTCAAAAACATCAGATACCTCTTTGACATCAATTAAAATATGCTCATTTCTTTCAATAGCTTCATTATATATTACTTCAGGTTTTTTTGCCCATTTCAAATTTTTCAGTTCAATAAAACCCTTTTTTTGATCACTTGTGATAATTTTGGCAGCGTCATCCATAAGCTCTATTATAACTGCAACTTGCCAATTTTTATCAATATAATAATCAGGCTCGTCAATTTTAGAAAGTTCTTCGAGGTAATAATTAAAAGAAGGATCATTATTTTCAATGGAATCATCCATATTATTTGCTTTTATATCATAAGGAATGATTTTTGCTATTTCTCCCCTATAACCATGTCTTCTATCATATCTGTGTAAACCATCTCTCAAAGATTTAAAGGAAATATTCTGAATTTCAGGATTTAATGTGCCATGAATCACTAGCCCATTTTCAGTTAATTCTTTCTCACTATAAATTTCGGTTATTTCCTTACGAACAAATTCACCAAAAGATCCAGCTTTAAGTAGTTTTCCTGATTTTCTATCTATTAATTTTATAGGCGATGAAAGAGCAAGCTCAGCCTCTGAGCGTGATATTTTTCTTTCGTCAAACATTTTTCTTATCACCCAATTTCTTCTAGATATAGCACCATCATAGTTTTTTCTTGGATCTAGAGAAGTTGGTGCCTTAGGAAGTGCTGCCAAAAAAGCTGCTTCTGCTATTGATAATTCATCTAGAGGCTTGTTGAAGTAATTTAAAGCAGCAGCAACAATACCATATGATCTGTAACCAAGATAGATTTCATTTAAATATATTTCTAGGACTCTCTCTTTGGACAAAGTTTTTGAAATTCTAACTGCCAATATAGCCTCTTTGATTTTTCTTGTAATAGTTCTTTCTTTAGTAAGCAAAATATTTTTAACAACTTGTTGAGTAATTGTTGATGCTCCAATAAAATTTCTTCCTTCCTTAAATCTTGTAACATTCTGCCATACAGCTCTGATTATAGCAGAAACATCTATTCCAGAATGATAATAAAAATTACTATCTTCAGCTGTTAGAAAAGCATCTTGTATATGTTTCGGTATATATTCTAATTCAATAAAAGAACGCTTTTGCAGGGCGTATTCATCTATTAACTCACCATCTTCAGCATATAATCTGCTAGTTATAGGTGATTGATAGGCTGATAACATTTCATGGTCAGGTAAGGTTTTACCAAAATAAAAAAAAGCAGACCCAGACAATAATAGGGCGAGCATAAAAAGCCATACAATGGTTTTAAATAATATCCATAACTTGTTTTTAATTCCGCTCATCAAATTTTTTAATAGCAAGATTATAAATTTCTTTTTTTGTTAAATTACTAATTTCACTCAAGAATTTGCTAAGATCCTTAACTGATAAATATTTGCTAGCAATTTCGATAACCTTTATTATATCATTTGTAAAGGTTACATTTTTTTTATCGATATCATTGTAAAGTATAACAACAAATTCTCCTTTTAAATTTTTATCATATAGCTGCTTATGAATATTTTGAGTTTTTGCAAAAATTTTTTCTTCATGCAATTTTGTTAATTCGCGCACTACGAAAATATCTTTATCTTTAAAAATATCAGCTATAGCTTTAACTAAAAATAAAATTCTATTTGCGGATTCAAAAAATATAAAGCATGTTTTTTGCGCTTTTAAATTATGTAAATAATTCTTCAAGCTTTCATTCTTTCTAGGTGGAAATCCCAGAAAAGTAAAATTATCAGTAGGTAAAGGAGAACAAGATAATGCCGTAGTAATAGAGCTTGGACCTGGAATAGGGTAAATATTTAAATTATTATTATAAATATCTCTAACTAGCTTATAACCTGGGTCAGATATTAGGGGTGTTCCAGCATCACTTACCAGTCCTACTGAGCATCCAGATTTAATTAATTCTATTATTTCTTTTCTTTTGGAATCTGGAGATTGTTCATTATATACTTTAATTGATCTATTATGATTAAGATAAGATAAAATTTTTATAGTTTTGCTAGAATCTTCAGCGTAAATATAGTCTAGATTAATTAGTAGATTGGCTGCTCTTATAGATAAATCCTCCATATTTCCAATTGGAGTGGCAATAATATAAAGTCCAAAAAGAGGTTTGCTTTCTAATTTTTTGTGATTTATAAGCAATTTACTATTCATTTTTTTGACTATGAGATTAAAAAACTTAACTATATTCATTATTCTGTTTTTTACAACTTCATGCATTCAAACAGTAAATAAATATAGTGATGATAAAATCATTCAGCTTCCTCCTAGAATTGATAAAAAAGTAATTAAAGAAAAATTTTCTGATCTACCATTTGAAAGCGAAAAAGAAATCAAAATTGCCATGTTGCTACCATTAACAGATAAACATGAAAAATTAGGCAAAGATCTTTATAATGCTGCTAAATTAGCTTTATATGATCACGGTGACCCAAGAATTGTTATTTACCCAATAGATACCAAAGGAAGTAGCTTTGGTGCAATAAACGCTGTCAAAGAGGCAATTGAGCAAAATATAGATGTTATCGTTGGACCAGTCTTTTCTGAAAATGTAAAAGCTATAAAACCATTAGCAAAAGAAAATAACATAAAAATTTTTACATTTTCAAACGATACTAATATAGCCGAAGAGAATATTTACGTATTAGGCTTAGGAATAGAGCAGCAGGTTGATAGAGTTGTCAAATATGCCAAGGAAAATGGTTATGAATATTTTGCATCAATAGCACCTGCTAATCAATTTGGTTCCAAAATAGCATTTCAGCTAAGGGAGTCGGCTGGTGAAAAAGATAAAACACTTAAAACAGAGTTTTACAATTCTTCTAATAACATTGAAGCAAATATAAGACGAGTTGTTAAAACATTATCTGAAAGCCCTGTTAATGAAGAGGGTGAGGCATTATTTATAAAAGATCTTGCTTTGAGTAAAAACATCTATGATGAAGAAAAAATCCTTGCGAGCAATGAAGATATATTAAAAGATGAAGATAAGAAGATTATAGAAAAACGTGACTTCAGCGATTATAAAAGAGCTCTAATCATTGGCGAAGGTGGAGCTAAAACATTAACTAAAATAGGAGAGTCTTTAGCAAAAAGAAATTTATCACAAGATATTAAATTACTTGGTTTATCAGTATGGGATGAAAACTATTCCTTAAATAACCCTGTCTATGAAAATTCTTGGTATGCAGATTATGCAAAAGAAAACATAAAGATTTTTGAAAATCATTTTTATGAAAATTTTAAATATAATCCACCAAAAATATCTATTTTGGCATATGATATTATATCTGTTATATCGGCATTAGCATCATACCATGATGAAACTGATCCATTTAGCTTGAAAAATTTAAATAACTCTATTGGTTTTTCAGGGGTTTCTGGTGTTTTTAGATTTAGAGAAGATGGTGTTGTTGAAAGATTGTTAGAGATTTATGAAGTTATAAATAATCATGGAAATAGCCTAGATCCAGCACCTTTTCAATTTGAAGTTGAAGAAGCTACAAAATTTTAACTTGCAATAGACTAAGATTTCTAATAAAAGAAGATAAGTAAAGTCTAGTAATTTTTTGGAGGAAAAATGGAAGTTAAATTTTCAAAACTAAGCCTACCTAGCAGAGGTGTAGCAGTAATATTAATAACAAAAGAAAATCTCAACTCAGAGAATCTTGCAAAATTTACCAGAAAATCACCGGTAAAATTTTCAGCTGATTATGGTCAAATTATACCAACATCTCAACCAGATGACCATGATCTTGACTTGGTAATTCTTGTTGGTCTGGGGAAGGCAAGTAAAATATCAGAAAATAAAATGCGTAATTTAGGAGGTAAAATAACCAGTTTTTTTCAACAAAATAAATTAGAGCAGGCATCTATTATCATAGACGAAATTGAAAATACAATTGTCGAAACTGGGCAAATAGCAGCAGAAATTGCCTATGGCATGAATTTAAAAAATTATCGTTTTGATAAATATTTATCTGAAGAAAAAAAGGAAAAATCTAGCAAAATCACAAAGTTAGATTTTAGGCTTGAGCAATCAGATCAAGCTATGAAGCTATATGACGAATATAGCAAAATCGCTGAGAATGTATATTTTGCTCGTGATTTAATCTCAGAGCCAGCTAATATATTGACAACAGAGGCATATGCAAAAATATGTAAATCACTAGAATCCTTAGGATTAAAAGTAGATGTTTTAGGAGAAAAAGAGATGAAAAAGCTTGGTATGAATAGCCTATTAGCAGTAGGGCAAGCAAGCATTACCGAGTCACAATTAGTTGTTTTAGAATGGAAAGGAGACGCAGACAAAGATAAAGCTCCGTTAGCTTTTGTTGGAAAAGGCGTTGTATTTGATACTGGGGGTATATCATTAAAACCAAGCTTGAATATGGATGCCATGAAAGCGGATATGGGAGGGTCAGCAGCAGTTGTTGGGCTCATGAGGACTCTTGCAACAAGAAATGCAAAAGTAAATGCTATTGGAGTTATTGGCTTGGTTGAAAATATGCCAGGTGGTAATGCCCAAAGACCAGGAGATATAGTTACTTCTATGTCAGGGCAAACCATAGAATGCTTAAATACAGATGCGGAAGGTAGAATGGTATTAGCAGATGCTTTATATTATGCTAAAACTAAATATAACCCAGAGTTAATTATTGATCTTGCTACATTAACAGGAGCAATAGTAGTTACTTTAGCAGATGTTTATTCAGGTTTATTTTCAAATGATGATAATCTTTCAGAAAAGCTAATAGCAGCTGGTAAGGCAACAGATGAAAAATTATGGCGTCTTCCTCTTGGCGAAGAGTTTGACGAAATGATTAATACCCCAAATGCTGATATGAAAAATATCGGAAATGGAAGAGGGGCAGGAAGTATAACAGCTGCACAATTCTTACAAAGATTTATTGGCGATACTCCATGGGCTCATTTAGATATAGCAGGTACATCAATGAAAAATAGAGCAACAGATATTTCAGCAAAAGGAGCGACTGCATTTGGTGTTAGGTTGTTGAATAAGTTTGTAAAAACCAATTATGCATAATTTTTAAATTTTAAATTGATCTTTTGGCGGCTTTTTCACAATATTTTCTCATTAATATTAATATATTAATTTAAAAATATAATTAAAAATCCATCCAAAATCTCTAATTTAAATATCATGTTGTTTGGCGGCTTTTTCACAATATTTTCTCATTAATATTAATATATTAATTTAAAAATATAATTAAAAATCCATCCAAAATCTCTAATTTAAATATCATGTTGTTTGGCGGCTTTTTCACAATATTTTCTCATTAATATTAATATATTAC
>CBFHSE010000001.1:69822-92994 GCA_965658435.1 Rickettsiales bacterium
TTGGCGGCTTTTTCACAATATTTTCTCATTAATATAAATATATTAATTTAAAAATATAATTAAAAATCCATCCAAAATCTCTAATTTAAATAATGAAGTTCTTGGTATTAGAAACCAATAGATTTTCCTGCTGGGGGTAATTCTGCCAAAAAAGAAAGATCGCTCCCTGATTTGTCGCAAGGTGACTCTAATGATAAATGTTGCAGCATAAAATATTTACTTCCTTTTGAAGGCCTCATTGCCAAAAAAGAAAGGTCATCCAACTCTTCAAATTGTGAATTACTTATGGAATCTATTCTTCTTTTTCTAGGCCTTATGATGCTATATTCTTGGCGTTGTCTTAAAATTTCCTGTGCGAATAAGGTGTTTTCAGGTCTATCTTGTGTCATAAAATCAAGATCTTGAAATTTATAATGAGGTGATAACAGTTTAGCTAATTTAAAATGATGCTTTTTTAAAGCATGCTCTAATAAAGATTTTCCATCTTTATCCTTAATAGTAAATGGTATAGAATATTCATTGTGAAGTGATTTTATATCTTCAATATCACCTGATTTTGCTGCTTCAAACATATTATTAACAGTTTTTTTGGCAATCTCGTAGGTTCTTTTACAGTATTTATTATTAGTTTTATTTATTGCGGATTCATCTAGAGCTCCGTATTTTATTAATTTAACAGCTAAATCAGAATTATTGCAAGTCATTGCCAAAGATAGTGAGCTATTAGAATTTCTGTCAGGTAAGTTTACATCAATGTTATTTCTTAATAATTTATCTATAATATTATTAAACTTATCAATATTGTGATCATTATTAGGTAAAAAAGATGAAATTATAATAATCTGATTTAAGATATTTTTACCTTTATATAGCTGCTGTAAATCAATTTGTGAAGCTAACATATTTTGCAATAATAAAAATGCGTTATCTGCGTTTTGAACATTTAAAGCAACTTCAAAAGGAGTATACCCATTAATATCTTTTAGTTTAAAGTCAGCACCTTCATTTATTAATTGCTGAATTTTAGCATTTTCATCTTTCTTAGATGCTGCTAATTTAAATAGTTTTTTATCAATATCATTCATCTCTCATCTCTCTTAAAAATTACTAAAATTATATCATATTTTGCTGTTTAAAGCAAAGAAATATGCTATAATTAAGATAAAAATGCTTAAGAAAAAAAATTTACCAGAAAAAATATGTGTATTTTGTAAAAAGCCTTTTAAATGGAGAAAAAAATGGGAAAGAGATTGGCAAGAAGTAAAATATTGTTCCAAAAAATGCCAAAAACTAGCAAAAATAAAATCAAAAAGCTAGTATTTTGCTATTTTCTGTCTTTACGCATTTTTATGTGAATGTTTTTATCCATTTTGTAAAATGCACCTCCAACATAATCTACAGCCATGCCAATAATACCAGAAAAATTAAAAATATTACCAACAATACCAGCCATTATTCTTGGTTCACCTCTAACTATACCGTAAGAGTCTTTGTAACCATTCTTTGATGCTGTAACATTATAAGAGTCTTTACCTTTTAAAGAAACTATTGCTGGCGTTTCATAACTTCTTCCATCTACAAAAATTTCTCAACCAGGAGGTGTCGTTGTTATTTTAACATCCTGTATAGAAGGGCCAGTTAAAGTTGCACATGAAGATAAAAATAATATCAATGGTATAAAAACTTTTAACATAATTTACTGAGTTTTGTTATTGATCTTAGTAAAATATTTTTTTTAAATTCAAGTTAAAATATAATTTTATTATTATTTTACTATCTCTTTCATACTAATGTTTTTGATCTTGTGAAATAGGGGTGATTTATCTTATTCCTATTTTTTGATCTTGTGAAATAGAGGTGTCTTTATTTAGATGTTCCCTCTGAGCTCTCATTAATGCTATTTGATCAAATGCCTCTTTTTTTAAATCTCTATCTGGATTTCTACTTACTATTTCTTTAAGAAAAATGTTTATTGCTTCTTTGCTAATAAATTTACCTTTAGATTCATCAGGTTCACAGTTAAAAGTTATTGCTTCTTTGTGTTTTAGGTTGTTTTGCACAAGTTCAAATCTTTCATCCCACAAATATTTAATTGCATCTTGAATAAAACTACTTGATTCATCTGGAAGAAATGGTTTCGATTTCTGTTGCAGTAAAATATATGTAGCAAATTCCCTAAACACATCTATGTGGAATAATGTTGTGCTATTAGCTAATTCAATATATTTATCCTGCATTTCTCTAGAATTTTGATTCATATATCTAGCAAATAAATAAAATTCTAGATCATTATTTTTTTCTCTTAACTTTTCTGTACTTAAAAGCCTAGCAATTATAGATTCCATTATTAATGTTAAACTATCACTCACCTCTACCTATTTATGGGTTTAGGTTATTATATCACAATTTAAAATTAACAACTACAAAAAATATTTGTTTTTCATTTATAATAAAGTCATCTTGGAGGTGTCTTTGGTGGTGTAGTAGGTAAATCAGTTTCATTAGAAGCTAATAACTCCAGAAAACTAGTGCCTGGTGAGCCAACAGCATGAGATGTTGCAACTCCTCCAGTTTGTCCATCTTCTCTTCTTCGTTTAGTGCTTCTTGCGCCACCACTGGGATAAGTTCTTTCTAGAGATGCAAATAAACCTCTTTTAGCTCCACCTAATCCACCTAATCTACGAGAGAGAGATGATTGAACTTCTTCTCGTGGACAATCATAAAGATAAGATTCAATATCTTCGCTAGAGACATCTTCTAATTCAGTATCACCAACTATAATCGAATCATGAACTATTATATATTTAGCTTTAAAATTTTCACAACACAAAGTTAATTTTTGAATATTTACATATTCTTTTAAAAATTGGATAAAATTCTCCTTGCTAGGAGTAAAATGACCGCTTTCATTATTAATAGCTTTAATTATGCCTGTTACAACATGAATTGTTCCTGCCATTTTTACTGGTTTATGTCCAGCTAATGATGAATGATTCATTCTGCCTTGCTTTCCTCTATTTGTTTCGGCTTCTTCAATCAATAATTCATTATTTTGGGTTAAAACAAAAATACACTCCTTTTCATTTTTTTTTAAGTTTGGAGGGGTACTAAATAATTCATCATAATCATAGATTTTGCCATCTTTGATAATTTTGGAATAAGGTTCACGTACATTTCCTTCTATAATATCTTTAGCCGCCTCTATAAAATATTCGGGTATTAGATAATTTAATTTCTTGTTTTCATTGGCTCCGAATAAATGTTGATGAATCTGAGTTATTTTAGCATCATTATATTTGTCTGATTCACTTTTTTCTGCTAATAGCTCATTAAACTTTGTTCTAAACTCATCAATTGTAAAATATTTACCCATATCTCTTCTCCTCAATTGTTATGCAGCGATTATAACATATTTTATATAGCTGCACACGTGAAGAAAGCTAAATTTTATCAGAAAAATATAGTAAAACTTGAAAAAGTAATATTTATTTATAAATCTTTTCCATTATTTCTCCGAATATTAATGCTGGGAAACCACCCCCTGTAATATTATTTAAAGGCTTATTCGCATCATTACCAATCCAAATGCCAATAGTTAAGTCTCTGCTAAAGCCAATAAACCAAGCATCACGATAATTTTGAGATGTACCTGTCTTACCCCAAAGATCAATTTCAGAATTATAGGCATTTTTTCCTGTGCCCCAAATTACTACACCATTTAATAGGTTTTTTATTTCTTCAATAGTTCTTTTTTTGATTATTTTATCATTTTTATCATCTATATATTCATAAAATATATTACCAAAATTATCGCTAACCTTATAAAGTAAATAGGGCTCCACTGCATATCCTCCATTAGCAATAACTGCATAGCTTTTTACCATTTCAAGTAAATTTACTTCATTTGAACCAAGGGCTATTGATGGTAAATTAGGTATCTCGGAATCTATGCCAATTTTATGAGCCATATTAATTACCTTATCTATTCCCAGCTCATAAGTTAATTTTGCTGCTACAGAATTTACTGATCTAACAAAAGCTTCCCTAAGGGTAATTTCACCACGATAAATAGAGTCATAATTTTTAGGAATCCAGCCTTCAATCTCTATCTCCTCATCAATTATTTTGTAATCAGCTTTATAACCATTATTTAAAGCAACAATATAAGGAAAAATTTTAAAGGCTGAACCAGGTTGTCTTTTAGCATAAATTGCACGGTTAAATTGGCTTTCTTTATAGTTTTTACCACCAATCATAGTTAAAATTGCTCCATCATTTCTCATTATTATTACAGAAATTTGTGTGTCATTTAAGAGTTTAGAATGTTTTTTATAATAATTACTAATGACTTTGTTAGCTATTTCATTAATTCTTTTATCAAAGCTAGTATTAAGCTTTACATCAAAAGGAAATATTTCAATTTTATCAGTCGCGATCTTTAGAGCGTAATCAGTAAAATATTTAAAATTATCATTTTTCGAAAAATTAGCATCAAAAGCATTATCTTGATATTGGCTGATTACATATTCTTCCTCGCTTATAAAACCCGCATCCACCATTGCAGATAAAACAATATTTGTTCTCTGTTCAGATAATAAAGGGTTTGTTTTAGGAGAAAATTTGCTTGGTGCTTTTAATAAACCAGCTAATAGAGCTGCTTCATGGATATTTAATTGATTAATTTTTTTAGAAAAATAATCTTGTGCTGCAGAGTTAATTCCATAATTACCAGAACCAAAATATGCTTTATTTAAATATAATTCTAAAATTTCTTCTTTACTAAAATATCGTTCTAATTTTATTGCTAATAATATTTCTGTGAATTTTCTTTTTAAGGTTTTCTTGCTAGATAAAAAATATAATTTGGCAAGCTGCTGAGTGATTGTACTTGCTCCCTCTGCATATCTTGCTGATTTAATATTTTTTAGAACAGCTCTTGCAATTGAAAAAAAATCAATCCCAAAATGATTAAAAAATTTACGATCTTCAATCGCAATAACAGCATTTATTAGATGATTGGGTAAATCATCATATATAATATAATTACTATCTTGATTACCAATGGTTTTAATTAAATCTTCTTGGTTATCCTGAATATGAATTAAAGATTGAAAATTTTTATTTCTAATTGTTGCTACATCAGGAAGTTTTGCATAATTATACGCAATATAAGCAATAAAAATAATCAGAATTAAGAAAAGGCTTAATAAGGTTAAGCGCCATTTTAATGAAGGTTTTTTTTTACTATCTTCTTTAGTTATATTTTGATTTTTATTGATCATAGCCACAAATTAAACTGATTATTTAGTCGGTCAATATTTTAATTATTACCTAAAATTAACCTTAACGAAATCAATAATTCTATTTGATTATTCTTGCATAAGTTTGGGAGCATGTTAATTTGTTGAGAAATATATCAAAAATGAAAGAGCAAGATTATCTAACAATTTCAACTAAATATCTAGAAGAGTTAACTGAAAAGATTGAACTAGCAGACCATGATACACTATTAGAGGTTGAATTTCATGATGGTATTATCGAGATAATTGATGAGGCAGAAAAAACTTTCATTATTAACCAGCATTCAGCAACACAGAAAATTTGGTTTTCATCACCCTTTAGTGGAGCGGATTATTTTTCTTTAAAAAAAGATAGCTGGGTTAACAAAGAGGGGGTTACTATCCTAGAAAAATTATCTAATGAGTTACAAGAAAATTATGGTTTGTCTATCCAATGATTAAGACAAAAAATATAGCTCACTATTTAAAGCCTTATAAATTCGCTTTATGTTTATTTGTAGTATGTGTTGTTTTTTCCTCAACTGCAATTTTAGCATTAGGCAAGGGTTTAGCTTACTTTATTGATGTTGGCTTTAAAAATGGTGATAAAATAATATTACTTAAATCACTATATATTTTGTTTTTTATCATAGTTATTTTAGCAATTTCAATGTTTGGAAGATTCTTTATAATCACTTATTATGGCACTAAAATTAGCAATGATATTAGGAAAGATTTATTCAATCATCTCATATTTTTATCTGCCGAATTTTATGAAAAAAATAAAATAGGTAAAATATTATCTCATATTACCAGCGATCTCGAAATCCTGCAAAATGTTATAACAAACTCATTATCAATTTTACTAAGAAATAGTTTGTTATTTATTGGCTGCTTAATCATTTTAATTTCAATTGATTATAAGCTTACTTTTACAGTTTTTATTTTAATACCATTAGTTATTTTTCCCATAATAATTATTGGCAAAAGATTAAAAAACACTTCTAAAATTGCCCAAGATAAAATGGGTGTTATAAGCTCAGTAATGGAGGAGTATTTAAGCTTCGTGAAGCTCATTCAATCATTTGCCAATGAGGATTATGCCAAGCAAAAATTTGCGAAAGCAATTGATAATTTTTTACTTATAGCAAGACAAAGAATCTTACTTAGATCAATTTTAACAGTCACTGTAATTATTTTAGTTTTCTCTGGAGTAGGGGCTATATTATATCATGGTGGAAATTTAGTGTTTAGCAATAAATTAACAGTCGGAGAATTTTCTTCTTTTATATTTTACACAACATTAATGGCTGGCTCATTTGGCGCTCTAAGTGAAACGGCAGGAAATATTCAAAAAGCAAGAGGCTCTACAGAAAGAATTTTTAATCTATTAAAAGAGCCAAATTCTATTAAAAACGGCCAAATAAAATTAACTAATTTTAATAAGCTGGAATTTAAAAATGTTTCATTTTCTTATCCAACTCGTAAAAACCACAGTATTAACAATATTAACTTTACAATAAATCCAAAAGAAACAGTAGCGATAATTGGCAGGAGTGGAGCAGGAAAAACAACAATATTTGAGTTAATACAAAGATTTTATGATATAAATTCAGGAAATATTCTTATAAATGGAAAAAATATTAAAGATTATGATTTGCAAACATTAAGGGATATATTTTCTCTTGTATCTCAAGATAGCCACTTATTTTCAAATACAGTTTTAGAAAATTTAAAATTTGCAAATAAAAATGCCAATATTAAAGAAATAAAAAATGCCCTAAAGCAAGCTGGAGCAGAGGAGTTTATCAAAAATTTACCAAAAAAATATGATACTCATTTAGGGGAAAAAGGTGTTAGGATTTCGGGTGGAGAAAAGCAAAGATTAGCAATAGCTAGAAGCTTACTAAAAGATAGTGAAGTAATAATTTTAGATGAGCCTACAAGTCAATTAGATAGTGAAAATGAAAAAATATTACAAAATTTTCTAAAAGAATTAGCACATCAAAAAACCATTATTATTATTGCGCACCGACTTTCAACCATTAAACATGCTGATAAAATTCTTGTGCTCGATAAAGGAAAGATTGTTGAGTTTGGTTCATATAAAGAATTAGTTAAAAAAAACCAAGTTTTTAAAAAATTTCTAGATTTGCAACATGATAATTGACATATCAAACAATTAGAATAATTTAGAAAATTATAGATTTAAAACATGAAACGCCTAAAGCAAATCTTTAAAAATTATCATTTTCAGTCAGGTCATTTAATCTTATTATTTGCTTTTTTAACTGGCTTAGTTGGCATATTAAACTTTATTACTTTATACGATATTTCAAGGAGTTCTCAGTTAGAAAAGCATTTTCCATCCCAGCTAATAATTACAGATTTATTAATAATTGGAATTATATTTTCTTATCTAGCAATAAAATTTAAGTCGTTTTTAAGCATTAGAAGAAGAGATGATTTTTCATTTAAGTTTAGAACAAAAGTAATTCTAATTTTAGGGTTTTTCTGTTTTGCGCCTGTTTTAATTATCTTTATATTATCTTTGTCTTTTTTTAATATTGGTTCAAAGTCATGGTTTAATTCAGTAATTGATCAAGCTTTGAATGAATCCTTGCATATAAGCAAGATTTATATAGATGAACATCATGAAAAAATTGCAGATGATTTATTTCAAGTGAAAAAATATGCAGAAAAAAATACAAAAGATATATTGTTAGCTCCAGCTAAATTTGAAAGTAGTTTTTCTGGAAAAGCTGCAACATTATCTTTAACTGAAGCAATAGTTTTTGTTTTCAATAAGGAAAATAATAGCACAAAGATTTTATCCAAAACTGACTTTTCATTTATTCCATCTATTGACAAGCTAGATTTTATAAAAAATTACAAACCAAATGATCTTGGCTATAATTTGATTTCAAATGAAGATGATAATTATGTAAGAGCCCTAACTAAAATATCAACTATGCCTAATACTTATATTTTAGTAGGAAGGCTAATTAATGATAAAGTGGTAAGGCATATAAAAAACGCTCAAGATGCTCATTCTGATTATGGTAAATTAAAAGAGCAGCTTAAAAATTTGCAAAGTCAGTCAGTAATGGTGTTTATTCTTGTGATAATGTTAATTATCTTAGCATTAATTCTCTTTGCATTAAATTATTCAGCTAAAATTTTAAATCCTATATTTGAAATAGCTCTTGCAACTAGGAGAGTATCCAATGGAGATTATGACGTAGAAATTTCAGACAAAAAAAATAGTTACGAAATTTCTTCTCTTATTAAATCATTTAATGATATGACTAAATTACTTGGTCAAAAAAATAGTGCTTTAAATCATTCTAAAAAAATAATAAATTCCGAAAAAAAATATTTAGAATCATTAATTGGTAATATGCCTGTTGCTACAATAATTATAGATAACAGCAATAAAATTAGTTTTTACAATAAATCTGCAGATAATTTATTGGAGAGTTTTAATTTAAAAGATTTAGATATATCAATTATCATTCCTAAATTTAATGAAATAAGCAAAAGATTAGATAAAAGCCCTGAAATAATTGTCTCTGCCAACACAGTGATTGGCAATAAAGACAAAAAGTTAAGAGTTAATTTAAATGTTGCACTTGAAAAATCAATGGGTGAGATTAATGGTTATATTTTGAATATTTTTAAAATTTAATATCAACCTTTAAAATTGAAGAACAGCTTTACATCATAAAATAATTTTTTATATTTAAGCAGATTTAAGAAGATCCATAACAATAAAATTCATTATATTTAACCATTATGAAAGCAAGATCAGTAAAAGAGATTGAAAAGAAAATCGATAACATTATTAAAACATTTTCAACGGAAACAAAAAATAATGAAAATCTTAAAAAATTCATCAAATTATTTTTTGGCAAAATTATTAATGATGATCTTCTCTCTAAATCTAATCAGGAATTATTTAATATAGCAGAATCAATATATGATTTTTTACAGTCATATAAAAGTAACAGCACTAAATTAAGAATTTTTAATCCTGAAAATAACAATTCTGGTAACAAAAACACTACCATTGAAATTATCAATAAAGACATGCCCTTTATAGTTGATAGTATAACTGATGCTATAACTAGAAAAGGCTATGCAATAGAAGCTATCGTTAATAGAGTTATTTGTGTTGAAAGAAGTAAAAAAGGTAAATTAGAATTTATACATTTATCATCTCATGATACTCCAGCAGCCCAATATGAATCGGTAGTGCATTTTCAAATAACTAGAATAAATAATAAGGAAAATATTAAAGAGTTACAAAATCATTTAGAAGAAGTTCTTGATTTGGTTGCAAGCTCTGTTGAGGATTGGCAAGCAACATTAAATAAGTTAAATGAAGTAAGAAATGAGATAAGAGCCCTTGATATGCAATTACATCATGATGACTTATCAGAATCTCTTACTTTCCTTGATTGGGCCGAAGATAAGGCGTTTATATTTTTAGGATATGTTGAGTATAATATTGAGATAAAGGAAGAAAATATTCATTTTAATGCTAAGAAAAATAGTAAATTAGGTATATTCAGAAAATATGATCCTGATGATTTAAAGGTTATAAAAAAAGAATTATTTGAAACAAATGATTTTGAAAATGCAATAGTTGAAATATCAAAAGCTGAAGCAAAATCTTATATTCATAGACCAGCACATCTTGATATTATAAGAATAAAAAAATACTCATCTCAAGGTGAAGTAATCGGAGAATATAGATTTTTTGGCTTATTTACTTCGGTGGTTTTTTATCAAAATGCTAGTAATATTCCAATACTTAGAAAAAAAATTACTCAAGTTATTAATAGGGCAGGCTTTGATCTTAGTGGTCATAATGGTAAAGAGTTAGTTTCAGTTTTAGCTGCATATCCAAGAGAAGAATTATTTCAAATTAGCCAAGATGAACTATATGAAACTGCAATGGGAATTATTTCCTTGTCAGGAAGATCTATTTCTAAAATTTTTGTAAGAGAAGATAAGTTTGGAAGATTTGCAAGCGTAATTTGTTACATACCAAAAAAAAATTATAGTTCAGGAATTAGAGAAAAAATTCAAAAATTATTATCTCAAGAATTTAATGGTAAAATAACTGCCCATTACACTCAAATTACAGAGACATCACTAGCTAGAGTTCACTTTATAATTAAAACTGGATCAAAAGTGAAAGATAAAATTGACCATCAAAAAATTGAAAAAGAAATATCTCGAATAGCAACTTTATGGTATGATAGATTTGCTAAAGAATTAGAAAAATTCCATGGCCAGGATAAAGCAAGAAAACTTAATCAATCTTATCAAGGAGCTTTTTCTCTTGCTTATACTGAGCATTTTTCTGCTGAAGAATCTGTAATAGATACCAAAATTATTGAAGAGTTAATTCTTAAAAATTATATAGTAATAAAATTATTCCCCTCAGATTTTAAGGAGCATTTATTCTCGCTAAAGCTATATAGTAACAAGGAAAAAATTAGCTTATCAAGAATGATGCCAATATTGGATGATTTTGGCTTACAAGTTATTGAAGAGCATACTTATAAAATTTGCCCTAATTTGAGTGATGATTCAGATTTGGAAATTATGCTGCATAATTTTATCTTAAAAATTCCTAGCCTTAATAGCAAAAACTTTAATAAAATAAGAGAAATATTCGAGCAAGCAGTCATAAAATGCTGGCAAAATGAAATAGAAAATGATTCATTAAATAAATTAGTTTTATCATCCTATATTTCTGCAAGAGATATATCATTAATAAGAGCTTATTGCAGATATTTAAAACAAATAAATTTTCAATATAGCTTTGAATTTATTGCTGAAGTATTATTTAAAAACAGTGAAATTATCAAAGAATATATAAATCTTTTCTATGCCAAGTTTCATATTCAAAATGAGGTAAATGAGAAATTGGCAGATGAAAAAATCCTACAATATATTGCAAAAGTAGTTAATTTAGCTGAAGATACTGTTCTTAGGAAATTATATGAAGTTATAAAATATTCTCTTAGAACCAATTTTTTCCAATCTAAGAATGGCGAGGCTAAAAGCTATATTTCATTTAAGTTAGCTTCACAAAAAATATCTGACATACCACTACCTAAACCTTTTGCTGAAATTTTTGTTTACTCCGCAACAATGGAAGGTGTGCATTTAAGAGGGGGAAACGTTGCAAGAGGAGGCTTAAGATGGTCAGACAGGACAGAAGATTTTAGAACAGAAATTCATGGTTTAGTAAAAGCTCAAATTACTAAAAACGCAGTAATCGTTCCAACCGGATCTAAGGGTGGTTTTGTTATAAAAAAAGACCTATCATCTGTAAATCGCGAAGAATTTATGGAGGAAGGAATAAAAGCATATAAAATATTTTTGTCAGGCCTTCTTGATATAACTGATAATATTATAGCAGGAAAGATAGTATATCCAGAGCATGTAATCAGATATGATGAAGATGATCCATATTTAGTTGTAGCAGCAGATAAAGGTACTGCAACATTTTCCGATATTGCGAATTCTATTTCTAAAGAATATAATTTTTGGTTAGGTGATGCATTCGCATCTGGAGGTTCGCAAGGATATGATCACAAAAAAATGGGTATTACTGCTAAAGGGGCATGGGTTTCTGTTAAAAGGCATTTTTATGAAATGGACAAAAATATCGATAAATCTGAATTTACTGTAATAGGAGTAGGGGATATGTCTGGGGATGTTTTTGGTAATGGTATGTTACTGTCTGATAATATCAAGTTACTAGCAGCTTTTAATCATATGCATATATTTTTAGATCCTAATCCAGATAGTAAGAAATCATTTGTTGAAAGAAAAAGATTGTTTAATTTGCCAAGATCAAGTTGGTCAGATTATAATAAAAATCAAATTTCAAAGGGAGGAGGGGTATTTGAGCGTTCTGCTAAGATAATTAATATCAGTAAAGAAATTCAAGACATATTAAATATTTCAGATAAATCTTTAACACCCAATCAATTAATCAAAGCCATTCTTAAATCTCCAGTGGATTTATTCTGGAATGGAGGTATAGGTACATATGTTAAATCTTCATATGAATCAGATAGTGAAATTGGTGATCATGCTAATGATAGTGTGCGTATAAATGCAAATGAATTAAATTGTCAAATAGTCGGAGAAGGAGGGAATTTAGGTTTTACCCAAAAAGGTAGAATTGAATATGCTCTTAAAGGTGGCCGTATTAATACGGATTCTATCGATAATTCCGCAGGTGTTGATTGCTCTGACCATGAAGTAAATATAAAAATAGCTTTCCAAAGTGCTATAGAAGATAAGAGGTTAAATTTAACTAAAAGAAATCAGCTTTTAGAGAAAATGACCAAAGAAGTTGAGGAGCTAGTTTTAAGAGATAATTTTCTACAAACTCAAGCAATATCAGTTGCTTTGCACCAAGGAGTTAAATCACTTGAGCAACATGAAAGAATGATGCGAAAATTAGAAAAATTAGGTATATTAAATAGAGATGTTGAATCTTTGCCTAACTATGATGAAGTAGTTAGAAGGCAGTCTTTATCTATTGGTTTAACAAGGCCTGAGCTTAGTGTGTTACTTTCTTACAGCAAAATATATCTTTATGATAATATCCTAAATTCTAATTTACCTGATGATGAATATTACTATAATGAATTGGTAAGATATTTTCCTAAAGAATTATCTAAAACCTATGCAAAAGATCTAAAAAATCACAATCTTAGAAGAGAAATAATAGCTACTTATGTAACTAATAGCTTGGTTAATCGTTTAGGAATTACTTTTTTTAACCGTCTTTCAGAAGATACAGGTCTTAAAATGTGTGACATAGCAAGGGCTTATACCATTACTAGAGATGCATTTAAATTAAGAGATTTGTGGGCTTCAATAAAAAATATTTCTGAAAATATAAGTTCTAAAATAGAGCTAGAAATGTATAGAGAAATTGTTATGTTTATTGAAAGAACAACCTCATGGTTCATCAGAAATATAGAGCAGCCAATTACTGATATTACAAAATTAGTAAAAGAATTCGCCCCAAAATTAGAAGAAGTTTATGAAAATCTTGATAATACTTTAACAGATTCTATAAAATCAATTTATGACGATAAATATCAATATTATTTAAATAATAAAATTCCAGCTAAAATAGCCAAGAAAGTAGCTGCAATGGAGTTTTTATCTTCATCTTGCCAAATAGTTCAAATATCTAGAATATCTAAGAAAACTTCAGTTCTATCCGCTGCAAAATTTTATTTTGAAATAGGAAGTAGATTACATTTTAGATATTTAAGGGCAGAGGCGTTGAGCTTAAGAATAGATTCTTATTGGGATAAATTATCAATAAATAGTTATATAGATAATTTATTTGATCAGCAAATGACAATTTCTCAAAAAATAACAGAATTTAGCAGTAAGTTCAAAAATAAACTATCTGAATCAGAAGTTTTTGAAAAATGGATCGAAAAAAATCACAAGCAAGTTAAACGTTTTGATGAGTTAATATATGATTTACAGTCACATGATCATCCAAATTTTGCTATGTTAAATGTCGCGGCAAATAGAGTTGCTGAAATTTTTAAATAAAAAGCTTCTAATATAGCCAAACAAAATAAGTTATAAAAAAATAAAATTAAAAAAACCATACTTGATAGGTTGCAGAAAATTGCTAAAAAACTGCTTACTTAAATAGATGATTTTTTTAAAACTATACATAATAGAATTCTTAAATAGTGGGATTTATATTAATAAAAAATACCTTGATACAAGAGATAAAGCTTTAATAATGGCTATATCTTAAGTTCAACTATTAGCGGCAGAATGTTTATTAGATATTGGTGCAGATATTGACGTAATAAATAAAAAAGGAAAAACAGCATATAAAATATGTTGTGAAAAAATATTGACGAGTGAAGATCGCCTGAAAGAGAGATATAAGGAAATAGGATATATTACAGCAAAGCAAGCCTATAAAGATTCACGCCCTGATTATATAAGTCGTCCCACTAATTATGTTGCAAATCTAAAGCTTAAGTGATCCTATTATGAATATATTATATAATAAAAGAAATTGAACCAAAAAGGTTTCGGGTAGGGAAAAAGCTAATGTGATAAATGTATAAATATATTTTAAGCAATATAATTAATAAAAAATCTCATAGCATCTTTTTGCTTCAGTGAATGATATATTTATTTTAATAATTTCTTTTTTAATTTCTTTAAAAGAAATTTCAGGCCATTCAATAATGGTTAAGTTATTTTCTAAAGCATGGTGAAAATCTAGTTGTAATAATTCTTCTTTATTATTTAAACGATAGAAATCATAGTGATATATTTCACCATAATCACTATCATATATATTTAATAAATTATATGAGGGGCTTGAAATATTATCCTTAATATTAATAGATCTTCCTATTTCCTTTACCAAGCTTGTTTTACCTGAACCTAACTCACCAAATAATAATAATGTTTTTCTTTTAATAAATAATTCAACAATAAAATTGGCTACTTTATCAATATATTTTTCATCTAAACAAAATTTTTTCTGCATTTTTACTTTAATCTTATTATTTCTTTGGCTAATATGTGCCTCAATTTACTAATAATTAGGTATTTAAGCAATGAATATTCATGAATATCAAGCAAAAAATCTTTTAAAAGAATATGGAGTTCCAGTACCAGAAGGTATAGCTGCATTTACTCCAGAAGAAGCAAAAGCAGCAGCAGAGAAATTAAATAGAGACTTATATGTCGTAAAAGCTCAGATTCACGCGGGCGGAAGAGGTAAAGCAGGTGGTGTAAAACTAGTTAAAACTCTTGATGAAGTTTATGATGTAGCTAGTGAATTAATTGGAAAAACTTTAATTACACATCAAACTGGAGCTGAGGGTAAAGAGGTCAATAGATTATATATAGAAGAAGGTTCCAATATTTTAGAAGAATTATATCTATCAGCAGTTCTTGATCGTGAAACATCATCAATCACCTTCATTGCTTCAAAAGAGGGAGGGGTAGAAATTGAAGAAGTTGCTGAAAAAAGCCCTGAGAAAATTTTAAAAATTTCAGTAAGCCCTAATATAGGTTTGCAAGGGTTTCACATTAGAGAGTTAGCATTTGGTCTTGGTTTAACAGGAGATTTAATAAAAGAATTTTCTAAATTAATGTATGGTGTTTTCAAGGCTTTTGTAGCAACAGATGCATCTCAACTTGAAATTAATCCTTTAGTTATTACCAAAGAAAATAAAATCATAGCACTTGATGCAAAAATGAATTTTGACAGTAATGCCCTATATAGACAAAAAAATATCCTAGAATTAAGAGATGAAACCGAAGAAGACGCCTTAGAAGTTAAAGCTAGTAAATTTGGTTTATCCTACATAAAAATGGACGGAAAAATCGGTTGCATGGTCAATGGTGCTGGTCTAGCTATGGCTACCATGGATATTATTAAGCTTTATGGCTCTGAGCCTGCAAATTTTCTAGATGTTGGAGGAGGGGCAAATAAAGAAAAAGTAACTGAAGCATTCAAGATTATTCTATCTGATGAAAATGTTGAAGGTATTTTAGTTAACATATTTGGCGGAATAATGCGTTGTGATATCATTGCGGAAGGTGTAGTTGCCGCAGCAAAAGAGGTAAAAATATCAGTTCCATTAGTTGTAAGATTGGAGGGTACTAATGTTGAAAAAGGCAAAGAAATACTTTCTAATTCAGGCCTTGCAATTATTCCTGCAGATGATTTGGATGATGCTGCAAATAAAATTGTAGCTGAAGTAAATAAATAAATTAGCAAAAGAGGTTAAAATGTCAGTTTTAGTTGGAAAAAATACAAAACTTATCTGCCAAGGTTTTACTGGGGCACAAGGTACATTTCATTCAGAGCAAGCAATTGCTTATGGTACTAATATGGTAGGTGGTGTAACACCAGGAAAAGGTGGAAGTACTCATCTTGATTTACCAGTATTTAATACAGTTGCAGAGGCTAAAAAGGAAACATCTGCAAACGCAACGGTTATTTATGTTCCACCAGCTTTTGCAGCAGATGCAATTATGGAAGCAATTGCAGCAGAAATTGAACTTGCTGTATGTATAACTGAAGGAATACCAGTACTTGATATGGTGAAAGTTAAAGAAATGCTAAAAGGAAGCAAAACAAGATTAATTGGTCCAAATTGCCCAGGCGTAATTACTCCATCTGAATGCAAAATTGGTATTATGCCAGGTCATATTCATAAAAAAGGATCAGTAGGTATTGTATCAAAATCTGGAACATTAACTTATGAAGCTGTATTTCAAACAAGTAATTTAGGTTTAGGTCAATCCACATGCGTTGGAATAGGTGGTGATCCAGTAAATGGCACTAATTTTATAGATGTACTAGATATGTTCCTATCGGATGATGAAACTAAATCTATAGTAATGATTGGTGAAATAGGAGGTTCTGCTGAAGAAGAAGCTGCAGAATATATAAAAGACCAAGCAGCAAAAGGTAGAAAAAAGCCAATAGTCGGATTTATAGCAGGAAGAACAGCTCCTCCAGGTAAAAGAATGGGGCATGCTGGAGCTATAGTATCTGGTGGTAAGGGTACAGCAAGTGCTAAAATAGCTGCAATGAATGATGCGGGAATTGCTGTTTCCGAGTCTCCAGCTAAGATTGGTGAGACATTAAAAAACATTCTTTAAAAAAAGTTAAAAAAGAGCTTTTTTTAGATTAATTTTTATGTTATATTCATTATATAATTTTTTAAGGTTAAATATTTATTATGAGTAACAAAACCTTTAAAAAAGGTGATTTAGTTGTCTATCCATCGCATGGTGTAGGAAAAATCACCGACTTAACTTCTCAAGAAGTTGCAGGAATAAATATCGATTTTTATCATATCAAATTTGATAAAGATAAAATGTCGTTAAATGTCCCTGTAGCTAGAGCAGCTAAGATAGGTTTAAGGCATTTATGTGAGCCCAATTTAATTGATCAATCACTAGATATTATAAGCGAAACAGCTCAAACATCTAGAGGAATCATGTGGAGTCGTAGAGCTCAAGAATATGAAAGAAAGATCAATTCGGGTGATATATTAGCGATAGCTGAAGTTATCAGAGATTTACATAGAAATGTAAAAAATCCTGATAGATCATATAGTGAAAGGTTAATATATGAAAGTGCTTATAATCGTTTCGTTGACGAAGTATCGCATGTTAAAAAAACTACCTCAGAAAAATTTGAAGAAGAATTTAACCAGATATTAAAAGTTGATGAAATCAAAACAGATGAAGATGAAGACTTCGATGATGATGACATCATTGCAGCATAAATTTTTATCTTAAAAGAAAAGGCCCTTGAAATATGAGGGCTTTTTTTTTATAAAATTTCTTTTAAATCACGATATAAATAAAAAGATCCACATATTAATATTCGGGTATTTTTTTGTTCTTTTAAATTATTATCGTTAAAAACATCTCGTAATGTTTCTGAGATATTAATATTTTTATATTCAGGATTATTTGATAAAAATTTCTGAAATGAATAGATAGTTTCTGGATCTTGTTCATTTTTAACTCTTACAAAAATTATTTGTAATTTTTCCAAATGGATAAAATATTTCAAAAATTCTGCATGTTCAGCACCAGCAGTTCTTCCATAAATCATGATTGTATTTTTTAAGGGTTGGTTTTTTAGCCAATTGCAAAAAGATTTTGCTCCTGCTGGGTTATGTGCTCCATCAAAAATTATTTCTAAATTTTTATGATAAATTTTTTCAATTCTTCCTTTCCAGATGGTATTTGTAAGTGCGCTATTTATTTTATCATCATTTATTGAAAAAATCTTTTGCTGTTTAATAGCTGTTATTGCTGTAGCTAAATTGTCATATTGATGTGAACCAATAAGAGAGGGTAATTCATAGGGGATAATTTCCTTTTTATCTATATCTACATAGTTAAATTTATAATCTTCAATAAAATAATCATAATTTTGATCATATCCATATAGTGGAACATTTTGTAATTCACAAAATTTTTTAATAACAAACATGGCTTCATTATTTTGTTTCGCTGAAATTACTGGAGATTTTTTTATTAAGTGACATTTATTTAGGGCTATAGATGCTACATCATCACCTAAAAATCTTCTATGATCCAAAGAAATGGAGGTTAATATTGCAAGATGAGGAGAGGGCATAATGTTTGTAGGATCGTTTTTTGCTCCCATACCACATTCAATTATGCATAAATCTGCAGCTGATTTACTGAATAACACAAAGGACATTGCAGTTTGAAATTCAAAAAGGCTAATGTTAATTTTACCATTTATTTTCTTTTTTATATATTGAACATTTTCTAAGATTTCCGCATCAGTTATTTTTTGATTATTAACAATAAAGTTTTCATTAAACTCCAGTAAGTGTGGTGAAGTAAAGCTGCATATATTTTGATTATGTGAGATAGCAATTTCTCTTATAAAGGCTATTGTCGATCCTTTACCATTTGTGCCTGCAACATGTATCACAGGAGGTAAATTTAGATGAGGATCACCTAATAATTCTAATATTTCCATTATTTTCCTGCTGGCCTGATGATTTTTAGGCCAAGGTGGCATAAACATATTTTTTTAAGGAGATATAGCTTCCAATGTCTTAAGACCAGAGGATTTTTTTAGTTCGTAAATTTTTCCTTCTAGTTCAGCCAAAAATTTTGTAAATCCTGATTGTAATATCATAGCGGAAAACTCCATATTTTGTGTTGCTGCAAAACTTATTCCTTCAGCTGCAATATCAACAACAGAAAATTTGTTGTTTTCTTCCATGAAATATATAATTATGTTAATATTAGTGCCGCTATTAAGGGTCAAATTAATGCTTGAGGCAAATTTAGATGGTGCTAAAATTTTTGTTGAAACTATCTGAAATTTTTCTCCCTCATAACCTTGAAATTTAGGTGCGTAATTATAAATTAAATAATCTTCAAATAGTTTGATAAATTTATTTTGTTCTTCTTTTGATATTTGTTGCCAAGTTTCACCAAGAACAAATTTTGCAGTCCAGCTTACATTTAGATTTTTACTAATTTCAATTATTAATTCAGCTCTAATTCTTTTTAAATCATTATCTTTGTTAGAGACAATATTGTAGATTTTATTGGTAAAATTATTGATGTAGCTTTCTGCTTTATCAATCTCGGTTGCGAATGAGAAGCTTTTTATAAAAAATATTAGTAAAAATATATATATAAATCTTTTTTTTATCATTTTTCAATTAACCTAATTCTATTTTGGTAATATGAGCTTTTTACTACACTATATGGATCAAAGGAATTTTGCTCTATATCATCGATATATTCAAGAAGTTTATCACGAACTGTAACTCCTTGTAGAGAATTTGTTAATAATTCTGCTTTATTATCATTAGCTACTCCATCCCAAACAGGATCATAAATAAAATTGACAGATTTTCCCGTTAAATCTCTTAGTGATGTTGGGCCAAAAATAGGAAGAACTAAATATGGGCCAGCTGGAAAGTTATAAACTGCTAAAGTCTGACCAAAATCTTCCTTATCATATTTTGGCAATTTAATATTATTATGGGCTGGATCAAAAATCCCCAAAAAGCCAATTGAAGAATTAATTACAAAGCTTGATAAATTAACTGAGGCTTTTTTTATTTTTCCCTGCAGGAGGCAATTTATTATATTAAACGGCTGATTTGTATTATTAATAAAATTATTAACAGCAATTTTAAACCAGTAAGATGTGTAATTTCTATATATTTTGGCCGCGGGCTTTATGGTATATTTATCTAAATGAGTATTAAATTTATATAATTTTCTATTAATTTTAATCATAGGATCAGAGATAATCAATTGATTGTTAGAATCTGAAAAGATATTACTAGCCCTAGAAGATTGTGAGGGTAAGAGGTTAAGCGTTAATATTAAAAGAAAAATTATAATTTTATGCATAATTACTGTCATAATCATTATTTATTATATAACAAAAATGCATTTAAGTAAATTTAATTTCTATGAAATCAATAAAATTAATGATTTTATGAATATTTAATGCTATAAATTAATAAACATCTTTAATAAAAAAATGGCTAGAAAATCTGAAGTTTCAAGAACCACTAAGGAAACAGATATAAAGGTTAAGTTAAATATTGACGGGATTGGAACTTATAAAATTAATACGGGCATTGGTTTCTTTGATCACATGCTAGAACAGCTTGCAAAACATAGTCTGATAGATCTTGAGGTAGAAGCTAAAGGAGATTTGCACATAGATTTTCATCATACTGTTGAAGATACTGCAATTGTAATTGGCCAAGCATTTAAGAAAGCATTAGGAGAGCGTAAAGGAATAGAGCGTTTTGCTACTAAATATGTACCTATGGACGAAACCTTATCAAGAGTTTCGTTAGATATTTCAGGTAGGCCTTACATGGTTTGGGATGTAAGTTTTACGAGAGATAAAATAGGGGATATGGATACAGAATTATTTCGTGAATGGTTTTATGCTTTTGCATTTAATATTGGAGCTAACTTACATGTTAAGAATTTATATGGTGAGAATGCGCATCATATAATTGAGTCATGTTTTAAATCTCTTGCATTATCTCTGAGGAAGGCTCTGACAATTAACCCTAGATCTAGAAATAAAATTCCATCAACAAAGGGTAGCTTATAAAATAATGTCTAGCTCATTTATATATGTGTTAAAAAAAGGAAAAGCAGTTTCTGATATAAAAATAATAAAAAACCGCATTTCATTAGGTTTTATTATTCTTGGTCCTGCGTTTTTTTTATTTTACAAAATGTGGAAGCATTTTTTTGGGTTTATAATAGTAACAATTTTATTATTTCTAGCTCTAAATTATGGAATAATCGCTAATTTTGATTATCAAATTTTAATATTTGCTTTTAATATTTATCTTGCCGTTGACTTTTCTAATTTAAGAGAAAGATTTCTAATGCAAAAAAAATATAATTTAGAAGCTATAAAATGAGCATAGCAATAATTGATTATGAGGCGGGAAATATTCATTCTATAGTTAGCGCCTTAAGTAAAATCACTAATAAACAACACATTATAATAAAAGATGGTAAACAAAAGGAGGTTGATTTAATTATATTACCAGGAGTAGGTAGTTTTGATCAAGCTATGTTAAAGTTAAAGTCAGCTCCCAATATGATATCATATATAATTAAACATATTCAAGCAGGTAAAAAATTTTTAGGGATTTGTGTTGGCATGCAAATTTTAGCAAATATAGGTTATGAAAATGGTTTAAGTTACGGTCTTGGAATAATTGAGGGTGAGGTAAAAAAAATACCAGGCTCAAATTTAAAAATACCTCATATTGGTTGGAATAATATATCTTTAAATACTGATTCCCCAAAATTACATTTATTTCAGAAGTTTAATAATCAGGATTTTTATTTTGTCCATTCCTATTATTTTTCTTGTAAAAACAGAGATAATATTGTAGCAAGCTCACAATATGGCATTGAAATTCCGGCCATAATTTCAGCGGATAATGTAATTGCTACGCAATTCCATCCAGAAAAAAGTGGTGATATTGGATTAGATTTTTTAAAATTATTGATTAATTAGGCAATGATTATTTACCCAGCGATAGATATCAAAAACGGCAAATGTGTTCGTCTTAAAAAAGGGGATTTCAATGAATTAACAGAATTTAATAATGATGTACTTGATCAGGCTAAAAAATTTGAAAAAGCAGGTTTTAGTTGGGTGCATGTTGTAGATTTGGATGGAGCACAAAAGGGGCGTCCTTTTAATTTAGAGCTAATAGAAAAAATAATAAAAGAAACATCTCTAAAAGTGCAGGTAGGAGGGGGTATTAGATCTATTTCTAATATTGATAAGTTAATTAATATGGGGGCTGCAAGAGTAATAGTTGGTACGGCAACAATTAAAAATTTTTCCTTAGTAAAAGAGGCTTGCAATAAATATCCTAATCAAATTGCAGTTGGTCTAGATGCTAGAGGAAATAAAGTAGCAATTAGGGGGTGGCAGGAGGAAACAGATATATATATATTTGACTTGATAGAAAAGCTAGAAAATATAGGTGTATCAGCAATAATATATACAGATATAAATAGAGATGGGATATTACAAGGTATTGATGATAAGGGAACAGCGGAAATAGCTAAAAATATAAACATACCCATAATTGCATCAGGGGGGGTATCTTCGCTAGTAGATTTAGATAAGGTTAAAGATTCAAAAAAATATGGGGTATCAGGTGTGATTATTGGCAGAGCCTTCTATGATAATAAAATAAATTTTAGTGACGCTCTCAAATATCAAAAATAATAAAATCTTAAAATAAGAGTTTTTTTTAAAAAATCTAAAAATTATTATATAGATAATTTTGCTAAAATTATTTGACATAATAAAGCATCTATATTAAATATACGTGTCTTACTTTTTTAAGCCTTTTTATATCAAGGTTTATGCAAGTAAATCTCTTAAAATTATTTAAGAGAAAAATAATGTAAAATTATGTTTTTAACTTAATTTACTAAAGGCCACAAGCTATTTAATTAGGAGGGGTGGCCGAGTGGTTAAAGGCAGCAGACTGTAAATCTGCCCGCGTATGCGTACGTAGGTTCGAATCCTACCCCCTCTACCACGATTATTGAGCGGGTGTAGCTCAATGGTAGAGCGTTAGCCTTCCAAGCTAAATGTTGAGGGTTCGAATCCCTTCACCCGCTCCATCTTATTTTAAGATGGTTTATCTGCCAAAAGCAGATTTTATTAATAAAAAGACAGTTTTTAATGGTGTAATTATGTCTAAAGAAGTATTTGAAAGAGGAAAAGTACATTTAAATGTGGGAACTATAG
>CBFHSE010000002.1:0-65644 GCA_965658435.1 Rickettsiales bacterium
TATTAATTTTTTTATGTACTTTTAACGTAAAAGTTGTAAATAAACAAAATATTAACTCATATTCTTAACAATGAACGTAAACACTGTTTATAACACAATAAATATTTTATCTGAAAAAGGCCGTTTTAAAAACAAATTAGCCAATGATAACAATAAATTATCACTATTAACTTCACAAAATAAAAAATGTAATAATCACTCAACAGATTATGAAGAAAATAAATCTCTAATTGAAAAAGGATTAAGATTAAGAAAGAAACAAGATCATAAAAATGAGTAAATTTTTTAAAAAAATCTAGTCAAAAAAAATTTTTGCATTATTAATCTCTATCATGCAAAAAAACCATGAAGGATTTACTTTTCTAGAATTAGCAATAGCCTTAATTATATTAAGTCTATTAGTATCAGCTGCTACTGTAGGTAAAGAAATGGTATCTCAAGCGAAAATAAAAAATTCAATTGAACAACTAAATGAATTACAAAATTCTATTAGAGCATTCAGATTAACCTATGGAGAACTTCCAGGCGATATTGCAAGCGCCACTAATTACTGGGCTGAAACTGAAAATGGTAATGGTGATGGAAGGTTACAAGAAGTAGAAGGAAAATCTTTATGGCACTCACATTTGCAACTTGCAGAATTAGCGCCAGGGTTCAATAAAGACAATGAAAATAGACCTATGTCAAGTTTAACAGCATGGGGAATTGAATTTATCTATGATGATCAATGGGGAAATTATAAAACTAGAAATATATTAAAGCTTTATGATTATGATAATAGTGGGTATGTAGAAATTGAAGCAGAAAAGCTACATGCAATAGATAAAAAATTAGATGATACAAGACCCTATACAGGAAAAATATTAGCAACTTCAGAAAATAATCTTTGCGATGAAAATGGTAATGCAGGGTCAATTAAATGCTGTGCAAATTATATGAGTATGACTAACTCAAACTTTGATAATACAAGCCCTTCAATTAAAAAAAGCGAATATATTTTTGGTTCAGAAATATGTAGCTATCTTTTTATGGAATTAAACATCTAAATTTACTAAAAAACGTCCTGAAGTTTTCCCTTTTAACATTAATTCTGATATTTCTTTTATATCAAACAACGAAATTTCCGTAATGATTTTTTCTAAATAACCCCAATCTTTAAAAGAAGAAATATAAGACCATATTTCTTGTCTGACTTTCATATTACAATTTGCAGATGAAATACCTTGTAACCTAATACCTCTTAAAATAAATGGGAACAGGTTAGATGCTAAATTACTACCCAATATATTACCACAAGCACATATAATACCATTATAATTAACCTGCTTTATAATCGTTTCTAATATTTCCCCTCCCAAATTATCTATCACAATATCAAAATTCTTATCAAGCAGTGGCTTTGTATTTTTAAGATCATCTGAAAAATTTAAAAAACTTATATTTTCTAACCCTATTTTATTAAAAAAACCCTGATCATTTCCTCGTGACAAAACCAATAAATTATCTGATTTATTTTTTAATAATAATAAAGATATCAAACCAACTCCACCTTTGGCTCCAGTTACTAAAATTTTTTTATCAGAAATATCATCAATAAATTTTTCAATATAATTTACAGAAAGAGCAGCAGCAAAACCAGCTGTTCCAAATAACATAGCTTGACGCAAACTAAGATTTTTTGGTTTTTTAACTACCAATTCTGAATTTAATACCACATATTCAGCAAAACCACCAGAATGATTCATTCCTATATCGTAACCAGTAGCTATGATTTCTTCCCCTTCGGTAAAATTGCTTGCTTTTGACTCCACAATAACTCCAGACAAATCAACACCTGGAATATGAGGATAATTTCTTGTAACTCCTCTATGACCAGATATAGATAAACAATCTTTATAATTAAGAGAAGAATATGATATTTTGATCAATAACTGACCATTTTGTATTTTTGGAACAGTTAAATTAACAATATTTGCCTTATATTTATCATTTTTAAAATCTATCTGTAATGCCTTATATTTTTTATTCATGATCTTGGATGTAAATTATGATAATTTTTAAATAACTTATCTTTATTAATTTTAGTATATCTTTCAGTTGTAGTTAAAGACTCATGCCCAAGCATTTCTTGTATTTCCCTTAAATTAACACCATTTGCTAATAAATGAGAAGCAAAACTATGCCTAAGTGAATGCGGCGTAGCAGATGAATCTAATTGTAATGCAAATTTTAACTTTTCAATCTTTCTTTGAATTATTCTAGGGCTTAAATCACCTCCTTTAACACCTTTAAAAATTTTTTCACCACGCCTAATATTAAAAGGCATAGACCTAATATATTTTCTAATTTCAGTATAAATATTATCAAGTAAAGGAACATATCTTTGCTTTTTGCCTTTACCTCTTACCATAACAAACTCTGAATTAATGTCAGACTCAGTTAATGATAATACTTCAGATATTCTAAGACCCGTACTGTAAAACAGCAAAATAACCACATAATCTCTGCAACCAACCCAATCATCATATTTTTTTAATACATCAAATAATCTAGATATCTCTGACAATTCTAAAGATTTTGGTAATGATTTAGCGATTTTAGGATAATTTAAATCTAAAAATGGAGAATTTTTTAATTTTAATTTATCTTCTATAGTAGCATAAAAACTTTTTAAGGCTGATAATTTTCTAGCCCTGGTTACAACTGATAATTTACGTTTTTTATTGCTTGCTAAAAAAGATCTTATTGTCTCAACATCAAGTTCTTTAAAACTATTAACTCCTATTTCTTCAGCTTTATATTCAGATAAAAATAAAGTAAAATCTTTAAGATCCAAAGAATATGAATCTACTGTTTTTACAGAATATTTCTGAACTTCTAATAATTTTTTTTGCCAAAAAAGCAGTAGATCTCTTAATTTAGCATCTGCAATAAAAGACCAAGCTTGCATTTTGCCTTGAAATTAAAGAATTTTCTGACCTGATTTTTTCCAATCAGCCACAAAAACATCAAGACCTTTATCTGTTAATGGATGCTTAATTAACTCCTTAACAATTTTTGGAGGAATTGTAGCAATATCAGCTCCAATTTTTGCACATTCTATTAAATGGATTGGGTTTCTAATAGAAGCAGCAAGTATTTTAGTTTCTATATCCGGGTAATTATCATAAACATCCCTAATTTCAGAAATTAAATTCAAGCCATCAAGACCAATATCATCTAACCTACCTATAAAAGGAGAAATATAAGTAGCTCCAGCCTTAGCTGCCAACAAAGCTTGGCTAGCAGAAAAACATAAAGTGACATTAACAGTTGCCCCCTCACCTGTTAATTGTTTACATAATTTTAAACCGTCCCAAGTTAAAGGTAATTTTATCGTTATATTATCAGCTATTTTTCTAAGCTCATAAGCCTCTTTTAACATTTGATCATATTCTGTAGCAGCAACTTCAGCACTTACTGAGCCAGAAATTACTTTACAAATTTCACATAAAATTTCTTTAAAATCTTTACCTTCCTTTGCAACTAATGAAGGGTTTGTAGTGACCCCATCAATTAAGCCGGTTTCTGATAATTCATTAATCTCTAAAATATTAGCTGTATCTATAAAAAATTGCATTTTTCCTCTAACAAATTTATAAAAAGCAAATTACTCCTAATATTTAAAAAAATGAAGTATTATCTCTATTTTATTTCACAACCCAACAAATTAACAAAAAATATCTATAAAGAGATATTACAATATATTAAAAATCATCAGCTAAAAATTTTAAAAGAAGAAATATTAGCAGAATCGGAATGTTACTGCTTTCTTTTAAATTTAAATTCAGATGAAAACATATTCTTAAACAAAGTAAGAAAAGATTTTTACAAATTAGAAATAGATATTTTTTTGATTAAAGAAGAATATAGAAAAATCAAAAAATTACTAATAGCTGATATGGATTCAACAATAATTGAAAATGAATGCATAGATGAAATAGCTAAATATGCTAATAAATATGAAGAAGTTAAAAAAGTTACCGAAGCAGCAATGAATGGAGAATTAGATTTTAGCTCTTCCTTAATAAAAAGAGTAAAATTATTAAAATCTATTCCATTAACAAGCTTAGAGGAAATTTATAATAATAACATCAAATTATCATATGGAGCAGAAATATTAGGAAAGACCCTTAGAAAATATAATTGCCACCTTGCCTTAGCCTCTGGAGGATTTCAATTTTTTACCAATAAAATTAAAGAAAAAATATCATTTAACGAAGACCATTCCAATAATCTAGAAGTAAAAAATAATATTTTAACAGGAAATATTATTCCACCAATTTTTGATAATTATAGCAAATTAAAATTAAGCCAAAATTTACAAAAAACACTCAATCTTCAACCAGAAGAAATAATTTGCGTTGGAGATGGAGCAAATGATATACCAATGTTAAAAAGCACCCCATTTGGAATTGCTTATAAAGCAAAAAAAACAGTAAAAACAGCAAGCCATCATCACATAAATCATAGCTCATTAACATCGATATTATATTTACAAGGAATAAAAAAAATTGATTTTATTATTTAAAATAATTTTAATTAATAAACTTGTAATTGTTAATTTAGTTACTATATAATAAATGCGATGAAAAAAAAGTCAGACAACAATAAAAATTCTAAAAATTTTCTAATCTGGGTAGCAATATTTGGAGCATTTTTAGTAATAAGCAGCCTAATTAATCAATCAAACAGACAAAAAAACCAAATAGATTTTTCAGACTTCCTGGCAAATGTCAAAGCGGGTCATGTTATATCTGTTTCAATATCTAGCAATAATGCGATTGAAGGAAAATATAAAGATAATAGCATTTTTACCACCCAAGCTCCTAATTATCCTAACTTAATAGATAAATTAGAAGAAGCTAATGTAAGAATCAAAGTAACAACAGCAGATAATATGAAAACCACCTTAATTTCTGCTTTAATATCTTGGTTACCATTTATCATCATAATTTTTGTTTGGGTTTATTTTGTCAAAAAAATGGGTAAAGGAGGAGGAAACCCCTTAAGCTTTGCAAAAAGTAAAGCTAAAATGTACATGAATAAAGACATTAAAATAACTTTTAAAGATATTGCAGGAATTGAAGAAGCAAAAGAAGAGATAATGGAATTAGTAGAATTCCTCAAAGACCCTTTCAAATTTAAAAAATTAGGAGGAAAAATACCTAAAGGTTGTTTATTAATCGGAAACCCAGGCACAGGAAAAACCTTATTAGCGAAAGCAATTGCTGGCGAAGCAAAAGTTCCTTTTTTTAGCATTTCAGGATCTGATTTTGTTGAAATGTTTGTAGGAGTAGGAGCAAGCAGAGTAAGAGACTTATTTGAACAAGGAAAAAAAAATGCTCCTTGCATAATTTTCATTGACGAAATTGATGCAGTAGGAAGACATAGAGGAGTTGGCGTTGGTGGAGGTAATGATGAAAGAGAGCAAACTTTAAATCAACTTCTTGTAGAAATGGATGGCTTCCAAGAAAATGAGGGTGTTATTATTTTAGCTGCAACTAATAGAGCAGATGTTCTTGACAAAGCTCTCCTTAGACCAGGAAGATTTGACAGACAAATCAACGTTCCAAATCCCGACGTAAATGGCAGAAAAAGAATTTTAGAAGTTCATGCTAAAAATGTAGAAATAGCTCCAGATGTAGATTTAAGCATAATTGCTAGAGGAACTCCTGGTTTTGCAGGTGCTGAATTACAAAACTTAGTTAATGAGGCAGCTCTTCATGCGGCTCGTCATAATAAAAAAATGGTAACCATGAAAGATTTTGATTATGCAAAAGATAGAGTCTTGATGGGTGCTGAAAGAAAATCAATGGTAATGAAAGAAGAAGAAAAGAAACTAACAGCTTATCATGAAGCAGGTCATGCTATTGTTACAGTATTTTCAGAAGCATCAGACCCAATCCACAAAGCAACTATAATGCCAAGAGGAGCAGCTTTAGGAATGGTAATGCGTTTACCTGAAGATGACAAATTATCAGTCACATATGAAAAACTTAAGGCAGATCTTGCTGTTGCGATGGGAGGTAGAGTTGCTGAGGAAATAATTTTTGGTGCAAATAAGGTAACCACAGGTGCCTCATCAGATATTCAGCAAGCTACGAGAATATCAAAAATGATGGTAACTAAATGGGGAATGTGTGAAGCAATTGGACCAATAATGCATGAAATGAGTCAAGAAGACTTCATATCTAATGATAAAGCAAATCTCATAGATGAGGAAGTAAAAAAATTAGTAGAAGGAGGCTATAATACAGCAAAAATTCTTCTTAAAAAACATATTAAAAAACTCCATTTACTTGCTGAAGCTCTAATAAAATACGAAACTCTTAGCGGAAGTGAAGTTAAAGAAATTATTGCAGGTAAAAAAATTCGTACCAATCAAGCAAAAGAAACTGTTGCTAAAAAAACAAAAAAAACAGCATCATAAACCAAACCCACAATTAACTCATAATGCAAAACTCATTTAAATTAGCAACCTCTTTAAAAAATATATTAGAAGAAAATAAAGCCGAAGAAATATCATTAATTGCTATGGCAGATAAAAATGATATTTGTGATTATATGATTATTGCCTCAGGAACATCTAACAGACATGTTATATCACTAGCAGAAAAAATTATTCAATATATAAAACATGAAACTCAGTTAAATTATAATTCTGAAGGAATGGATGATGGAAAATGGGTATTAGTTGATACACCCCAAATTATAACTCATATATTTCATCCTGAAACAAGATCATATTACGACTTAGAAGCATTATGGTCAAACCCAAAACAAAGATCTAAAACTGATTAAACCTTCCAAAATATAATATTTGCAAACCAACCAGCGAATAAAGCAGCAAAAACACAAAACAAAGCATAAGCTATACTATAATCATGAGCTGAATTATAAATAAATGATTCAAACCCAGTACGCTTTACTTCAATTGGAATAGTTTGCATAGCAACAAAATTATTATCAGACACTAGATAAATATCCACATTATAAACACCATGTGGAATAGTTTTAGGAAAGTTCAAATTAGCTTTAAATAAAGTATCTCCCATAAATTTAATTTTATTAACATTTTTAGCATATAACTCATTATTAAATTTCTCTTCATAAATAGCTGAACGAAAATCATCTATCTCCTCAAGATAAGCCTCACCAGTATAATTTAGAGGTATATTTTCAACTCCTATATTTAAATTCTTTACTAATAATTCATTTGATATATTGGCAACATCAAAGCTACTATATATATCATAAAAACCATAAACATCCTTAAATTTCATTTGCTTTCTATTTAGCCATATTCCAGCTATTTTTTCTTTTTTTCTTACAGCATAATCTTCATCAGGACCCCTAACAACAACAATAATCTCACCTGGTGAATTTCTAGCCCCGAATAAAAATAGCTTCTGACCTGAAAATCTTGCATCTATAAGAATTTTATCATGGCTAATATCTGAATCGATAGGTTTTGCAAAAATATTGCAAGATATCAATGTTAAAATACAGATTATTTTAATTCTCATCGATTAACATCACCTCAAAAGGGTTAATAGGAGCAATAAAAAAACCTAATGCTAATTCAAATACTAAAGTAAGAATAATAATTGCTAATATAGCTCGTAATTTTTCTGCAGAACAAAATAAAGAAACTCTAGTTCCAAATTGAGCTCCTACAACTGAGCTAACTAATAATATACCTGCCAATACTATATCTACAGATTGAGTAGTTAAAATATGCAAAATAGTTACATTAGAAGTAACAAATATAACTTGAAATAATGAAGTACCAACAACTACTGAAGTTGGCATCCCTAATATATAAATCATTGCTGGGATCATTATAAACCCTCCACCAATTCCCATAATTGACACTAATATACCAGAAAAAATACTTACAAAAACAGGTATTAACAAACTTATTGTTAAGTCTGAACGCGGGAAATAAATTTTAAAAGGCAGCTTATTATATAATTTATCTTTCCTATTAAGCTTCATTGACCGAGATTTAATCTTAAAAACAGCTTTAAAGCTCTCATAAGCCATTGAAAAACCAATAAAACCAAGTACAAATATATATAAAAGGGAAATAACCAAATCAATTTGACCAAATCCTTTTAAAAACTTAAAAATTAATACTCCAATTGATGAACCGACAAAACCGCCCATAATTAAAATATTACCCATTTTAAAATCTACATTTTTACGCCTTGCATGAGTTAAAAAACCAGAAAATGAAGAGGCTATTATTTGATTAGCAGAGGATGCAACAGCTATGGCTGGCCCAACCCCCATAAAAATTAATAAAGGTGTCATTATAAAACCTCCACCAATACCAAATAAACCGGATAAAATGCCAGCAAAAAAACCAGCTAATAATAGCCATAAAATATTTATTGGTATTTCTGCAATAGGCAAATATATTTCCATTAAAACTCTGAAAAAAGAGGTTCTATAAAGTTAAAGAATAAGGCTATTTATAAAGATATAATTATAAAATTAAAGATTTTTAAAAATCTCTAAGGCCTTATTACGAGCATCAGCATGATTTACAATTGGTTTAGGATAATTTTCACCTAACTTTACTCCAGCAAAATCTAACTCTTTCTCGGATGCCTCCCAAGGTCTATGAATATACTTATTTGATAATTTTGATAATATTGGTAACCATTTCCTAATATATGTTCCATCATCATCAAATTTTTCTCCTTGAGTAATTGGATTAAAAATTCGAAAATAAGGTGCTGCATCAGCTCCACTTCCTGCAACCCACTGCCACGAAGCACTATTATTTGCCATATCAGCATCTAGTAACTGATTCCAAAAAAACTCTTCGCCAAGTCTCCAATCAATAAATAAATCTTTTATTAAAAAAGAAGCCACTATCATTCTAGCTCTATTATGCATATAACCAGTTTGATATAATTCTGTCATTGCTGCATCAATAACTGGATATCCTGTTTTGGCTTTTGCCCATTTATTAAATAAATGCATATTATTTTGCCAAGGAAAACTATCAAATTTACTATTAAAATTTTTCTCTCTCAACTCTTTAAAATGATAAAGTAAGTAATAGGAAAATTCTCTCCAGCATAATTCTGAAATAAATTTACTAATTTGCTTATCATTTAATCTATTTCTTAAAGTTTGGAAAATATAATCAACAGATATTTCACCAAAATGTAAATGCGGTGACAAAGCAGAACAAATATCTTTATTTAGAAAATTTCTACCTTCAGCATAATTTACAACTTTTCTATCTATAAAATCATGAAATTTTTCATAAGCAGCTTTCTCACCCATTGTAAAATATTTTAAAAATTTGCTCCCCCAATCAGGGTTTTTAGGCAATAAATTTAAATCATCAATAGATAATGAGTTAATATTATTTTCATATAAGTTAATATCCCCCCCCTCTTCTAATTCAACAAAATTCTCTTCTAAAAAAAGCTGCATTTTTTTATAAAATGGCGTAAATACTTTAAAATAACTACCTTGATTATTTTTGATTTGCCATGGTTCAGAGAGCAAGTTAGCTCTATAACTTTCAACAGTTAATTTATCTTTAAAAAATTCTTTTATTTTCTTATCAGATGAAATAGCTTCTGGTTCATATTGACGATTCCAAAAAAGATAATCAGCTTTACTAAAAGCAATTATTTCACTTAAAACCTCAACTGGGTCACCTATCCTGATGATTAATTTATTATCATATTGCAAGGATAGCTTTTGCAAGGAATGGTAAAGCCAAACCCTTTGAGCTTCGCCATAATCTTTAGGGTTATAAATAAATAAAGGTATAATATGAGCTGATTTAGCAGCTTCGCTTAAGGCTTTATTATATTTAATACGCAAATCCTTACGATGCCATAAAATAGCAACTTTACTCATAATTAAATATTACCTAAAATTGCTATATATAAATTAGAAATAGCACCTGCAAAAATACTAAGAAATGTTAAAAACATCGCTATCATTCTTATATTATCTCTAATAACATTTTCTGATAGGCTAAAAGCATGTAATAACCTTCCTAAAAGCAAACTAAAACCAGCTGTATGCACTAACCAAAAACCAGCACCATTGCTTTCACTAAGTATAAGTAAAATTAATGATATCGGTACATATTCAATAAAATTCGCGTGTCTTCTAATCAAAATTTTTAAGCTTTTATTATTACCATCACCAATTGTAATATTATGCAAAATTCTTAGCCTAATAACCGAAGCTGAAAGATAAAAATAAATAAACCCTAAAATTGACGCATAAAAACTTGTCCAATACATATAAACCTTTTTTGACAATTTTGTTAACTTGAATAAAACTCTTTTTCAAGGAATAATATTGAATAATCAAAATAAGAATTTATGAAATCGGATAAAATAAACAAACAAAAAAACGTCCTAGGTGAAGAATTAGAATTTTGTTGTTACAAACCTAAAACTGGATTTTTACGAAATGGCTATTGTCATATAATACCAGAAGACCGAGGATCACATACAATATGCATTGAAATTACCAATGATTTTTTAAATTTTCAAAAAAAAATAGGCAATGATTTAAGCACCCCAGCTCCAGAATTTAATTTTCCCGGCTTAAAAGATGGTGATAGATGGTGTGTTTGCGCCTCAAGAGTAAAACAAGCAATAACTGCAGCTATTAATATAAAAATACTGCTTCGCTCAACTAATGAAGCCGCATTAGAATATGTATCACTAGCTGAAATGAAAAAATACGCCATTGATATTTCTTAAGTAGAATAATCTATAAAGAGTTTCTTTCGCACCCAAAGTCGTAATATTAGAGGTTTATAATTATATACAAGGTTAAAAAGTTAATATTAATAACAAACAACAAGTTTATAAAAAACCTCTCTTAGAATTTTTAATAAATAATATTCAGAAATTTAAATTCCTCTAGAATTAGGATTTTCTTTGTGAATATCTTCTGCACTAATACTTTGTTTATATATTGGTTTGATTAATTCTGGAGGTAATATGTTTACCCAAGATTGCTTCCCTAACATATTTGACGATCCCATTGCAAAAGCAATTATTTTGCTACGATACCCAGCAATTAATATGTTAGATATTTCATCAGGCAAAAAAGAGCAACCTCGATGTAAGGATAATCCATGATCTAAAGCTAAATTCAATATAGAGTTGCCTTTCCTATCAGTAGAATATATAATATCTTGATCATAAGAAATAAATTTTCCAAGCAGCTCTATGTCTTTCTGTTTATCAGAATCAATTTCTTCATCATTAAAAATATCATACATAATCCTATGAACTGCAGATCGCAACTGATCATCATTATCACGAATATATTGTAATAAAATATAAATATTTTCATAATTTCTATTTTCAACCTGTGTCATTAGCACAGTATCGCCTTTATTATTAACAGCATGAATATTTGCCTCATATTTTATTACTAATAATTCAAATAAATCTTTGCCCTCAGTAAGGTGTAAAGCTGTATTTTTATTCCTGCTATTTTGCTGATTAACATTTGCACCTTTACGTATAAAAAAAAGAGCCATATCATAATGTCCATATATAACAGCTTGATGCAGCAAACTATTACCAGTTTCATTATCCAACAATTTTAATAATTCATCATTACAACAAACGAGATCTTGAATTAGATTCTTATTCATATAAGAATCAGTTGTATCTTTTTGAAGCTCAAGAAATATCTTTTCAAAATCAATCATATCGTATCTCTTCCTAATCAACATATTATACTATAAATTCTTTTGCATATCAATAAAAATCTAACTTTTAATTATTGATGGTGCCGCCAAGAAGAATCGAACTTCCGACCCCCACATTACCAATGTGGTGCTCTACCACTGAGCTATAGCGGCAAGCTTATTTAACAGATTTTTTTGAATTAGTTTTTACTGTTTTCTTTTTAACAGTCTTTTTGGGAAGAGCCTTAGATTTCTTTTTCTCATCCTCAGACATTTCTTTTCTGAAACTTTTTATACCTTTAGCAAAGTCAGCCATAATTTTAGATATTCTACCTCCTCCAAATAATATTAAAACTATCAATAAAATTATAAGTAATTGCCAAATTCCAAGAGACATATAAATAATAAAAAATTTTAATCATTGTAATAGATATAATTTCCTCAAGCAAGCTTAAAAAAATTAAGTTTCTGTTTTTTTCCCAAAAATTGATCTAGTTGAACTACGCCATTTCTGATTATTATCTTCTTTCTTAAATTGATTTCTCGCAAAATTATCAAGTTTCTCTGCAAATTTAATATTTTTTGTCATTTCCACAATATGATCTCTTTGCTGCGCTTTCAAAGACTCATTAAAATTAGCATTTATCCAAGATATAGTATTTTTAAACAAAAATTTAATTTCATCTAAACGGAATTTATAATTTTCGCTATAGCCTCCAACCTCTTTACTTCTTGCCAATAACTCAAAAAATCTTGCCAAATATTCAGAATTATGTTGCTTTTCAGGATATACAGAAATTTCCTTAAAAATTATTTGTTTAATAGCATTTTTAAGAAGTATGTGGGTTTGACCTATATTTTCCAAATCAGATAAAAATATATCCTTAAAATGTGACTCTAAGACAACTCTGCTTTCATATTCTAAAGCATGAGTTATTTCATGAGCCAGAACTTCAACATTTAATTTTTTTAACCTAATTTGATATTTATTTCTTTTAAAAAAAACGCCAAGATATTTATTAAACACAGAATCTTGTTCAGTAATACAACAGCCATCTAAACCATGTAAAGAATTATCCTCAATGATAAATTTTACCATGCCAATCTCACATTTAGTAAGAATAACATCCAAGCCTATTTTAAAAAAATCAATTTTATATAATTCTTTATAGCAATTTAAAAAATATTCTAATTCTTGCTGCTTCTCATATGAAATATTATTTTTTAAAATCTGTTCTATGCTTGTCATTCTTCTTTTTATGATTTAAAAATATCTCTTAAATATTATTTTACCCTATTAATATGTATTTGTTAATCGATAATTATGATAGCTTCACCTACAATATAGTTCACTATCTTGGTGAAATTGGCGTAAATGTCATTGTTAAAAGAAATGACGAAATAACAATTGAAGAAATAAAAAAAGAAAAACCTAAAGCTATATTCATATCTCCAGGCCCATCAACACCAAATGAATCAGGCATATGTCTTGATATGGTAGAAAATTTTAAAAATAACACTCCAATTTTTGGCATCTGTCTTGGCCATCAAATTATAGGACAAAATTTTGGTGCCAAGATTATAAAAGCAGACACTCCAATGCATGGAAAAATATCTAATATAATGCATAATCAAAAAGGAGTTTTTAAAAATATAAAAAACCCTTTTAAAGCAACCAGATATCACTCTCTAATAATTGATAGAAATAGCCTATCTCAAGAATTCGAGATAACAGCAGAAACAGAAGATAAAGTAATAATGGCCATTAAACATAAAACTCTTCCCATTGAATCAGTACAATTTCATCCTGAAAGTATTGGTACAGAAAATGGAAAAAATCTTTTACAAAATTTTATTAAACTATATTGTTAACACAATTTTAGTTAAAAATTATCCACAGCCCAAGCAACGATTTTTAACAAATTTTTAAATAATATGAATATTATCGAAATCACTATTGGTGAAAAAAATTATAAAATATCATGTAATCCAGGTGAAGAGGATCACATTGTAAAGCTTTCACAAAAAATCAACAACAGATATAATAATTTAAGTAAAAATATTGGAGATAAAGCTTCTGAAAATTTAATGCTCGTTATTATAGCTCTAATGTTAGAGGATGAATTATCTAATCTTCAGCAAAATCATAATCAAAATGCTAAAATTGCCAATATCTCTAAAAAGCTTGAAAATATTATATCTAGACTTGAAGAAGCATCATAATTAAAAATAAATTCGATATTTGTTGAGAAAATATCAAAATAATTATATAATTAAATTATATTTAACTGCTTGGCTCGATCAAGGTTTTTTCGCTTCAGATCTATAATAAATATCTAGGGAGCGGTCACTGAGTTCTGCTGTGGCATTAATCAAACTGCACCCACCTTAACAAAATAGGGTCTAAGATTGAGAACCGACGACCAAGTGGTTAAACTAGATAAAAAACTGACAATGAATAAAAATTTTTTAAGACAAAAATTTAAAAAATTACGCTCATCTATAAGCGAGGAAGAAAAATTAAAATCTGAAAAATTTATCTTAAAAAAGTTAAAAAATCATCTTCAAGAAAAACAAATTATTGCGATTTATTATCCCCTAAAATCTGAAGTAAACCTAATTTCATTAAAAGAATATTACCCTAATATTTTGCTTCCTAAAATAATCAATAATAGCTCTCTTAAATTTTTTTCTATTCAAGAAAAATTAATAAATAATCCAGTTTTCAAAATAAAAGAGCCCATTGGCCATAAAGAAGTAAAGCCCGATATTATTATTTGCCCTTTAATTGCTTTTGACAAACATAAAAATCGTCTAGGTTATGGCAAAGGTTATTATGATAAATTTTTAAATAACAACAACGTCACTAAAATTGCAACTGCATTTTCAGTACAAGAAGCTGAACAAATTCCTTATGAAAATCATGACATCAAAATGGATTTAATAATAACTGAAAAAGATATATTCTAATTTTCAATTGAAAGCTTAGATTTACGAGACTTTCTCCTTCTTTTACCAACCCTTCTTTTACTAACTATATCCATATCAACTTTAACTCTTTTTTCAATATAGCTAGTTAAACATTCAGATAATTCATCCATTTTTTCTCTGAAAAAATGATCAGCTCCTTCTATCAAAGAGTAATCGATTTCTATATTTTTCTGTAATGATAATTTATCAGCCAATTTTGCAGCGCTTTCTTCAGGAACAATACTATCTTTATTTCCCTGCACAATAATCCCTGATGCAGTGCATGGGGCTAAAAAAGAAAAGTCATATTTATTTGCAGGTGGAGAAATAGAAACAAAACCCATTATTTCAGGTCTACGCATCAATAATTGCATAGCAATCCATGAACCAAAAGAAAAACCACCTATCCAAAATATATTAGAAGTTGGATTTTGTGATTGCAGCCAATCCATAGCTGTTGTCGCATCAGCTAGCTCGCCAATTCCGTCATCATATTTTCCTTGTGATTTACCAACTCCTCTAAAATTAAACCTTAAAACCGAAAAACCATTATCAACAAATGCTTTAAATAAACTATAAGCAACCTTATTATTCATTGTTCCACCATGAAGTGGATGCGGATGCAACACCAAAGCAACCGGAGCTTTAGGTTCATTACTATGGTAGTAACGCCCTTCCAACCTACCTTCAGGACCATTAAATATTATTTCAGGCATAGCATATACTTAAATTGGTTAATAGTTGACTTCTCCGCTTGGTTATTATATACAAGTCAGCATATTTTATTAACTTTAAAATTAAGCAAAGTCAATATGCTACTTACTACAAAAGGAAGATACGCAGTTATGGCCATAGTTGATTTAGCACAGCAAGAAAGAGAAAAGCCAATAAAAATGGAGGATATCGCCAAAAGACAAAATATTTCTGTAAATTATTTAGAACAAATTTTTAATAAATTAAAAAATTCTGGTATCATCATTTCCCAAAAAGGTCCAGGCGGAGGATATTTATTACATGGAAAATCTAATCAAATTTTTATCTCAGACGTAATTAAGGCGGTAGAAGAGCCAATAAAATTCACCAAATGTGATAAAAATTCAAATTGCAACGCAGCAGATGTAAAATGCCAAACACATTTTCTTTGGAAAGGCTTAGAAAAGCATATCCAAAAATACCTTGGCAATATTAGCATTAATGATATTTGCAAAGGAAAAATAGCTAACTTAAATTATTAATATAAAATGCAAAAACCTGTTTATCTAGATTATCAATCAACCACCCCAACCGATCCAAGAGTTGTAGAAAAAATGCTACCATATTTTGCTGAAAAGTTCGGCAATCCTCACTCTAGAAGTCATTCTTATGGCTGGGTAACTGAGGAAGCCAGCGAAATAGCTCGAGAACATGTAGCAAATCTAATTGGAGCAAGCCCAAAAGAAATAATTTTTACTTCAGGTGCAACTGAATCAAATAATATTGCCATTAAAGGAATTGCCAAATTTCATGAAAAACAAAAAAATCACATAATTACAGTAGCTACAGAACATAAATGTGTTTTAGATTCATGTAGAATATTAGGAACAGAAGGCTTTGATATAACCTATTTACCTGTTCAATCTAATGGCCTAATTGATTTAGAAGAACTTAAAAAAGCTATTACTGATAAAACCATTTTAATTTCAGTAATGACTGTAAATAATGAAATTGGGGTAATCCAACCTATCAAGGAAATTGGAAAAATTTGTAAAGAAAACTCAATATATTTCCATACTGATGCAGCACAAGCATTTGGTAAAATACCCCTTGATGTAGATGAGATGAACATTGATTTAATGAGCATTTCAGCACACAAAATCTACGGGCCAAAAGGAATTGGAGCTTTATATATCAGAAGAAAACCTCGCGTAAGATTAAAACCAATAATTAGTGGTGGAGGTCAAGAAAGAGGCTACAGATCAGGAACTTTACCTACGCCTCTAGCAGTAGGTTTTGGTGAAGCGGCAAGATTAGCTAAAATTGAAATGTCTGAAAATAAACAACATATCGAAAAACTAACAGCTAAATTATATGATAGCTTAACAAAACAAGTACCAGATATTTATCTAAATGGTGATAAGCAACATAGAATTTATGGTAATTTAAATTTAAGCTTTGCTTATATTGAAGGAGAGTCGATGATCATGGCAATAAAAGACCTTGCAGTATCTTCTGGATCTGCTTGCACCTCAGCTTCACTTGAACCATCATATGTTCTTAAAGCACTTGGCGTAGATGAAGAGCTAGCTCATACATCAATTCGTTTTGGAGTTGGAAAATTTACAACTGAAGAAGAAATTGATTTTGCAATAAAAACAATTCTTAATTCAATTGAAAAATTAAGATCATTAAGCCCTCTTTGGGAAATGGCTCAAGAAGGAATTGACCTCAAATCAATACAATGGGAAACACATTAATTAACTTTTTATTTATTTTATTATGGCATATAGCGAAAAACTTTTAGATCATTACAACAATCCTCAAAATGTTGGTTCATTAGATAAAAAACAGAAAAATGTTGGCACAGGGCTTGTAGGAGCTCCAGCATGTGGTGACGTTATGAAGTTGCAAATTGAAGTTAATGAAAAAGGCACAATTGACAAAGCATGTTTTAAAACTTTTGGTTGTGGCTCTGCAATTGCATCTAGCTCTTTAGTTACAGAATTAATTAAAGGCAAAACCTTAGAAGATGCTCAAAAAATTAAAAATACAGATATAGCCAAAGAATTATCTTTACCTCCGGTAAAAATTCATTGTTCTGTGCTTGCTGAGGATGCAATAAAAGCTGCAATTACAGATTATCAAAAAAAACAATCTGAAAATAATGAGTAAAAACAAGCTTAGTTTTTCTAATAAATCTGTAGATTATTTAAAAGTTACAGAAAATGCCATAAAGGCAATTAAAGATAAGATTGCCCATAAGGAAGATGTATTTGGCATAAAAATAGGTATAAAAACCAGAGGTTGCTCAGGAATGGCATATAATATTGAATATGCTAACAAAGAAACTATCACCGAATATGATGAATTACTAAATAACCAAAAAGTAAATATCTTCATAGATCCCAAAATATCTCTTTTTCTATTCAACACAGAAATGGATTTTGTAGAAAAAAAAACTGAAAATGGCATGATTGTAGAATCAGGTTTTATATTCAACAATCCAAATGAAACAGGAAGATGTGGTTGCGGTGAGTCATTTTATGTTTAGCTAAAAATGAACCAACAAAATTTTACATGCTATAATTGCAAAAACAGCAATCAATTTGGAGCATTATTATGCTCACATTGCCAAGCAATCCAGCCTATTAGCGAAAAAAATTATTTCAAAATTTTTTCACTTCAACAAAATTTTTCCATAGATAAAAATAAATTAGAAGAAAATTATTTAAATTTACAAAAATTACTACACCCAGATAATTTCCAGCAAAAATCAGCTATTGAATTAAACTTAGCATTGCAACATACAAGCATGGTTAATGAAGCATATTTAAATTTAAAATCAGATCTAAAACGCAGTGAATATCTTTTAAAAATAGAAAATATTATTGTTAATCAAGATAATAAAAGCTCTATCTCACCCGATAATGATTTACTAAATTATATTTTCAACCTAAGAGACGAAATTGAAGAGATAGAAGATCAGGAAGAACTAAACAAAATTAAAGAAAATATAAAAAAAGAAGAGATAGACTTAATTAAAGAATTGGAGCTGTTATTTACAAAAAAACAATATGATGTAATTGCAAAATTGACAATAAAACTAAGATATCTCGAAAAAATACAAGAAGAATTAGAAATTAAATTAGCACTATGAATTTAATCCAAATTAACGAAGAAAATAAACAAGAAATTAACAAAAAAATTGCCATAGGAATTGACCTTGGCACAACAAATTCTTTAGTTGCATTTTCTGAAAATAAAAACCCAAAAATCCTGAAAGCAGATAATGAGCTAGAAGCAATAAAATCTATTTTATCCCTTGATGAGAAAAATCAAATTATTGTTGGAAACACAGATAAAAATTTAAAATCAATCAAATCCATAAAAAGATTGATGGGCAAAACAAATGAGGATTTAAGTGAAGAATTAAAAAATTATAATTATGACATTCTTGAAAAGACAGAAGAAAACATAATTAAGCTAAATTTTGCAGATAATATCACCCCTATTGAAGCATCAGCAGAAATTTTAAAAACATTAAAAAAAAGAGCAGAAAAATCATTACAAACAAAAATTAATGATGCCGTAATTACAGTTCCTGCATATTTTGATGATGCAGCTAGAAATGCCACAATTGCAGCTGCCAAAATTGCCAATTTAAATATCCTAAGATTAATTAATGAACCTACAGCAGCTGCCCTAGCTTATGGTTTTGACAAAGATCTTGAGGGGATTTATGCAATTTATGATTTTGGTGGCGGAACATTTGATGTTTCTATCCTAAAAATGCATAAGGGTATTTTTCAGGTTATTGCTACAAAAGGTGATAATTTTTTAGGAGGAGACGATCTTGATATTGCCATCGCTAATTATCTTACAGATAAATTTCAAATTGCTAATAACATAGCTTTAAATGAAGCAAATCTTGCTAAAGAATCTTTAAGCAAAAATAAAATATATGAAAATAAGCAATTAAAAATAACTCTTCATCAAGAGGAATTTCACGAAATTATCAAACCATTAATTAATAAAACATTAGATATTTTTGCAACAGCAATTCAAGATGCAAAAATTAATAAAACAGAAATAAAAGAAACAATTTTAGTTGGTGGATCTACTAAAATTAGCTATTTAAAAACATTGTTAGCAGAGTTTTTAGAAAAACCAGCTTTAGATAATATTAATCCTGACAATGTGGTTGCTCTTGGCGCTGCACTGCAAGCAGAATATCTCACTAACTCAACAGGTAATTTATTAATTGATATAATACCATTATCACTTGGAATAGAAACAATGGGAGGGATTACAGAAAAAATAATACCAAGAAATAGCGCTATACCAATTTCATATTCTCAAAAATTTACCACCTTTAAAGATAATCAAACTGGTATGCAAATTCATATTGTTCAAGGAGAAAGAGAGTTAAGCAATAAAAACAGATCTCTTGGATATTTCGAATTAAAAAATATTCCTAAATTACCTGCAGGAAAAGCCATTATTAATATCCATTTTAATATTGATATGGACGGAATTTTAACTGTTACAGCAGAAGAAGAAACAAGCAATATTAAGCAAGAAATAATAGTTAAGCCATCCTACGGACTAGATGAAAAGCAATTAATGGAAATTTTACAAAAAACTCATCAAAATGCCAAAGATGACATGATAGAAAGATTAATTGCTAAAAATAACATTTCACTTTCTTCTTACAAAGATCAAATTGAAAAAATAATAGCAGATAAAGATTATAATTTTAGTACAGAAGAACAAAAAGAGGCAGAAGAATTTTGTATAAAAATGCAAGAAGAAAAAGAAAAACTAAACAAATCCAATAACTATAATCAATTAGAAAAGCTGCAAAAAGATACAAAGGAATATCTAAATAACCTATGTTTAAAAAAAATAAATATAATTACTTCTTCATTAGAAGGAAAAACTATTGCAGAAATTGATAATTTATTTAAAAATAAGAAATAATTTTAATCACAAACTAATATGCCTAAAGTAATATTCATTGAAAATGATGAAAGAAAAGAAATTGAAGCAGAAAATGGGCTTTCAATTCTAGAAATAGCTCATAAAAACAATATTGATTTAGAAGGTGCCTGTGAGGGGTCTCTTGCATGTTCTACATGTCATGTAATTGTAAATGATAGTTTTTTCAATAAATTAGAAGAAGCAAGCGAAGAAGAAGAGGATATGCTTGATTTAGCTTTCGGAGTTACTCACACTTCAAGATTAGGTTGCCAGATCATTATGAGCGATGAATTAGATGGCATTGAATTACAAGTTCCTAGCAACACCAGAAATATTAGTCAATAATGCTAAGAAAAACTAGAAAAAAACTTAAAATATTTTTTCTATTATTTTCAATAATTATCTCTGTAATTTTCACTGTTTATTTTGCCTTAACAACTACAGAAAAAAGAATTTTAACAGAAATAGATAAGAAGTTCACTTCAATTTTTCCTGGCTCTTCATTAAATTACCAAGATTTTAATAAAACTGGCTTATTTTTTATTAAAAATATAAGCATAAATCACATAATTATAGAACATAAAAACTATAAAATAGAATCTAATAAATTGATTATAGATTTATTAAACAACAAGGTAAAATATATAAATATAAGCTCACCTATAATTATATTTCGTCAAAATTCCTTACCAGCAATTTCTCTTGAAACAAAAGAAAGCATAAATATAGAAATTGCTGAAGAAGAAAATAGAAACCTTAAAAATATATTAATTAAAATACCAGAGCCTATTTTATTCAAAAATAATATAGAAAATTACATTATAAATCATGATTCACCAGAGTTAAGATTAAGCTTAATAAATAACCAGCTTAAAAATTTAAGTTATAATGCTAGTAAAATTCTTTTTGTTAATGAAGGTGAGGCACAAAAAAAGTCAACATATGAAATAAATGATTCATTCATAAATATAAATAAAAATGGCAAAAATACACTTTATGATATAAGAATTAACCAAAAAAACCTTACTGAAAAAGAAGAAAAACAAAACTCTACAATAACTGCAAATTGGGAGCACATAAAAAAACAAACAGAAAACATCTTCAAAATTAACAATCTTCTTATAAAAAACCACGAGGTAAATTTTGAATTATCAGGAGAAATAAGCAAAAATAACAACTCTATTTTTCCTAAAGGTGATTTAGAGTTAAAAATAGCCAATTACCCTCTATTGCTAGATAATTTTATTGATAATATAAAACTACAAGCAAAAAATAACAGCCAATTTAAAGTCCTTTTCCAAAAAATACTACTTGAAGATGATTCTAAGCCAAAATTAACAAAATTTATAAAAAAAATAAATAAAAACAAAACAGATAACATTAATTTTAACATAAAATTTTCACCATATTTTTTCGTTAAAATAAATAATATAGATATAAAACAACTACAAAAACTACTAGAAGAAAGCTTCAAATAAAGCATTTATACTTGCCTAAAATAAAATAAAAATTATGAGAAATATTTTAGGAACAAATGAATGTATAAACTGCAGAGAACAAAATCTTGAATCAGGTTTATTATGTTATAATTGTTTTAAAAAATTAGATTTTATTACTAATTATAATGATTTAACATCAATTTACGCCCATAACAAACTAGCCAAAAAACTAGTAAAAAAAACAAAATATCAAGATACTCAAATATATTTAAACTTCTTTACTAACATCTTAATATATTACATTAAATGGCAAAAAATAGATTTTGACTATATAATACCTATACCAAGTGATTATTTAACCTTAATCAAAAAATCTGAGCATCATAATTTTTTAATTGCTAAAAAATTAGCCTCATATTTCCAGAAACAAACCTTAACTAATCTTTTAAAATGCAAAAACAAAAAAAGTCAAACCTCATTATCAGCAAAACAAAGAAAGAGAAATTTAAAAGATATTTTTTACTTAAATGAAAAACAGCTTAAAAAAATTAGCTTCAAAAAAATCATCCTTTTTGATGATATTACCACAACTGGCTCTACATTAGAAAATGCATCTAATATTTTAACAAAAAATACTACTATAAAAATTTATCCATTAACATTAAACAAAACCTACTTGACCATTAAGTGAAGCTTATATAGAATATGCGGTTTTCAACCAATAATTAAAGGTAATTAAATTTGTTACAAGTATTAGTAAAAGACAATAATGTTGAACTAGCATTAAAAACTCTTAAAAGAAAAATGCAAAGGGAAGGTGTTTTTAGAGTATTAAAACTAAAGCGCTATCATGAAAAAAATTGCGATATGAAAAAGCGCAAAACAGAAGAATCATTCAAACGTAAAAGAAAAATCCAATATAAATTCGACGTTAAAATCCCAGAATAAGCTTAAAAAGGGAGGGGTGGCCGAGAGGCTTAAGGCGACGGTTTGCTAAATCGTTATACGGGTATTCCCCGTATCGTGGGTTCGAATCCCATCCCCTCCGCCAGTTTAACTGGTTCTAACCTCGTCTCCGCTCTATTTTTTAGCCAACTTAATCAGCGCTCTAATCCCAGTAAATCTAAGGGTTTGCGAGTTTCAAAACTCTATTTCGGTCGCCCCTTTTCTTCTCCGTTTTTCATAAAATTTTATCAAAATCAGGGTAAATTTTCTCTCTTTCTCCGCTTGGGTCGTCCTGTTTTGATTTTAGGACGCTTCGATAAACACTGGCTTCACAGCTTTTCTATCGAACTTTTCTATGTGGGTGTGCGAGTGCAACTTTGATGATTTTTGCGAACTTTTCTATTTAGTTAACCCTGCAAAACCCAATTTCCAAAATAGTTTTTTTGCCAGATAGTGAGGATTTTTATGAATTTATCAAAAAGATTCTTGGATTTTTGCAAGAAATTAGAATATAAAATAAAGAGTAAAAGAATTTTGGTAATTTTTTGTAAAATTCTTTTAAAATTATAGCCAAAGCCAGCCATATTAGCATTTATCTTATCGCCTTCTTCGCCCTTAAGATAGCTTTTATTTAAACGGTGATGGTTTTTTAAAATTGAGTTAATTTGTTCAATAGCATTCCTTCTTTTTAATTTCTTCCTGATTGTCTGAGTAATTGATTTCTTCTTTTGACCAGAAATAAATAATCTCTCTTTCTTCGGATAATCATTGCCTCTATAACCCTTATCCAAAAAGGCCTTCTCGATTTCTTGGTTAATATTATTCTCGGTTTTCTTTATTACCTCATTTAAAATATGACCATCATACCTGTTCTTACCCTCAGTAATAACTGATAAAATAAAATTACTCTTATTGGTAGCAGATATCGTAGTCTTTGATCCAAATTCATATTTCTTATGCATCTTTCCCTTAGAAAAACACATAATATGCTCTGATTCATGCCAGGAATAAATCTTATTCTTATCATTGATCTTCTGATTTAAAATTCTCTTGGCCTTAATAATAATTTGCTGCGATTCCTCCAACTGATTCTTATCAGACTTTCTCTCAAAATCAGCAATCACCCTCCTTAAATAAGTTTGTAGCTTCCTATCCTGCTTCTTAGCCAGCTTATTCTTCCTTTGTCTTTGATAAAGACCTCGCAAAAATAAAGCCTTCTTGGCCAAAATATTGTAATTTTGCCTTAAATCTAAATTATAATCTTTAGCTTGCTTAACAAGCGCCTTCCTAGCTTTGTTGTAAAGCCTTGAATCTGTCGGATAAGTTATGTTCTTTTCTTGAATAGTTGAATCAATAGTAATCTCAGATAAATCTTTTTTACTCTTAATCAAATTTAAATTAGATCCTATGCGAATAGTCTCCTGTAAAATTTTATTCATACCATCTTCACTAATCTTTTGCCTAAATCTAGTAAGGCCACTAGGATCTATCGGAAATTCATGACAGAAAAATTCTTCACCACAAAAAAACTGAAAATATGGATCACGAACCCAATCTTCAACCACCGCCTCATCCGATAGATTATAAATGCTCTGTAATATTGTTAAACCAATCTTTAACCTAATAGGTTTGGTAGATCTGCCATTATCAACACAATAACAATGCTCAAACTCATCTTCCAAAGAATCCCAATCTATTATTCGAGACAAAATCACTAATTCATGCTTCATATTGATAATTTGATCCAATCTAGAACGAAATAGATCTTCCTGCTTATCTGAAGAGTACCTTTTTAACATAAAAAACTAAAATTATTTGCAAGATTTTACTAAGAAATTAAAACTTTCTTGCAAATTATTTTAATAATTATTGCCGTTGAAGCAAGGAATTTATTGGTATTATGAGGTTTTGCAGGGGTGACTATTTATCTGAAGATCATAAAAGTAAATTATCTCTAATGGGAAAAAATTTAGAAGCTGCATTAATCAAGGAATTTGCAGTTAAATCAGGAACGCCATATACCTCACTAGTGACATTAAAACTATTGTTAATTTTTCCAATTAATAAATCGAAATCTCCATCCCCTGACGCTAAAACTACTATATCTGATTTTGGAGCATATTCCATAATATCAATAGCAATGCCGACATCCCAATCTCCTTTGCTAGATCCATCGCTCCTGTTGATAAATGGCTTTAGTTTTACTTCAAAACCAATGGCTCTTAAAATATTTTGAAATTGCTTTTGTTTTTCATTATTACTATCTATTGCATAGGCTATGGCTGTTACAACTTCTCTATTTGGCGTTATTTCTAACCAAAATTTATTATAATCAAAATGACGATTATATTTTTCTTTTGTAGTGTAATATATATTTTGTACATCAACAAAAATTGAAACCTTTTTCATCGGAATTATTTATTTTTTAAAATTTTATAAAGCATGGCCTTGTTTTTATAACTTTGTGAATCTGAGGGGTTAAGCTCAATGGCTCTGTTATAATCAATTAGGGCATTACCATATTGTTTTAAATGATAATATACATTACCTCTACTTCTATAAGCATCAGGGGAATTGGTGTTAAGTTTTATAACTTTATTAAAATCTATTAGAGCCTTTTGATATTTATGTAAGATTGAATAAGATAATCCTCTATTATAATAAGAGGTGGCATGATTAGGGTCTAGCGTAATAACTCTATTAAAATCTTTGATGGCTTGTTTGTATTTTCCTAAATTTGCATTAGCAAGTGCCCTGGAATGATAGTTTTTAAGATCGGCTTTGCTTAGCTTTTCATCAATGGTACAGGAATTTGTAATAAGAATTAATGATGTTAGAAATAATAGCTTCATACTCCTAACCTGTTATTTTGCACCTTTTTAGAAAATAGCCCAGTATCAGCAATCATCAAAATCATTTGTTCATAGCTCATATTTTGATTTAAGAAGCACGCTCTATAAAAATATCCTTTTTTTAAACCAGGCATAAAATTTGCCTCCATAAAATAAGGTACTCCAAAATCATCCATTTTGATATCTATTCTACCAAATGATCTGCCATTTAATGCCTTAAATGCAATAATGGCTAAAGCAGAAATTTTCTCATGAATTTTTAAATTTAAAACAGCAATAACTTGCTCTGCATCTTTAATCTTGGTATCAAAATCAAGAATGGAGTGCTTTTGAAATTGGCAATTAGGCACAATCTCTACTGGCATAGCTGATATTGAATTTTTTAGATGATCTTCAATTATTGCAACGCTATATTCTTTACCTGACAAATAAGCCTCAATTAAAGAATTTGATTTTTGGTTTTTGTTAATTGAGGAGACTTTATTTTCAAAATCTTCAAAATTATTTACGATTGAATCTTGATCTATTCCTCTGCTATCACCACCAGTAATTGGCTTAATAAATAGCGGAAAATTAACTGGTAAAGATTCTTTGTTTTTATACTCGCCAGGACATGATGTAAAAAAATCTGCTGTGTTAATATTAGATTTTCTTATTATATCTTTTGCTACAGATTTATCATATTCATTTTCTAGGGCTTTTCTATTTGACCCAATGTAAGAAATATTATGTTCATCTAAATAGTCATTAAGCCAAATAATTTCGTCCTTGCCTAAATGATTGCAAAAAGTAAAATATTTTACTCCTGAAAATACCAAATCAGGATTTTTCTTCATTAAATCATCAAGATCTTCCTTATTTCTAATTACAGAGATAACTACCTTTTCATAAGATTTAGATAAAATATTTAAAATAATTTGGGCATCAATATCAATTGCTATATTCGCTTGTTTGATATCACCTTCGATCATTACAATTTCAATATATTTATTAATTTTGCTAGATTTGTGATATTTTGAAATTGGCTGTCTTTTAATTGCTGAGCGTATAATTAGATTTAAAACCTCATCATATCTTAGCAAAGAATTTAACTCGTAAGATTTAGGAAAATAACTGCTTCCCTTCGTCATTCCAGGAGTTAAATTCGCCTCTATAAAATAACATCTTTCATGAGCATCCATTTTGATATCTATTCTTCCAAAATCCCTTGCTCCAAGAGCTTTAAATGCAGAAAGTGCAACATTAGATACTTTCTGATAAATATTAATATCTGTAATTTTTCTTAAAATTTCATTATCTTCACTTTTTATTTTTTTGCTTAAAATTCTTAAATCATCTTTTAGCGGAGCAATTATTTCTATCGGGGCAACAAGCATTGTGTCGGCGTTAATAATTGACACCGTAAATTCTCTTCCAGGTAAATATTCTTCTACTAAAATTGGTTCTTGGTAAATATCATATAACTCTTTAATTTTTGCCTGAAATCCAGCAAAATTAATTACAAAAGAATTGCTGTCTATACCATCGCTATTTGCAGAGTTATTTGGCTTTATAAATAACGGAAAAGGGATTGGAATCTCCTCAGAAGATTTATATTGATCTGGAATTGCTGTAAAGAATTCTGCCGTTTCAATTCCGTGTGATAAAATTTGCAGCTTAGAAGATGTCTTAGTAACATCATATTTTAGAACCTCTTTGCTAGAACCTGTATAATTAATATTATTTGATTCAAAATATTCTGATAGCCAGATTTTTTGTCCGTGGCTATCAATCATGATCTTATTAGTTAGAAGTACGAGGTCTGGATTTCTACTTACTACTGCATCTAAATCAAATTCATTACTACAAATAGTCGTCCTAATGTTAGGATAAAGATCTAATAGAAATTTATGAATATTTTTACATGTTGCGAGTGATCCAAAAGCAGTGTTCTTTAGGGATTCATCACTGATAATTATTATTTCAATTTTTTGCATTAATTTATATTCTTGTTTAAGTTAAAAAACTTTAGCAGAATTGAAGAATCAATTCCTCAGCATTCGCCTTAAACTAGAATACAATTAATGTGAGATAGGCATTGTAAACAAAGGTTAAAGTATAGCCAAATTAAGATAATAAATTAATCTACTATCTTAATATCTATTGCAGATAATTTGCCTTTATTTTTCTCAGTTTTATAAGAGATTTTTTGATTTTCTTCTAAATCAGAAATACCCTGTTTTTCTATTTCGCTTACATGAACAAAAACATCTTTGCTTCCATCATCCGGCTCAACAAATCCATAACCTTTTGTGCGGTTAAACCATTTTACCTTTCCTATTTGTGTTTCCATAATTTTAATTATTAGAGTTATTATTAAAGCATCTTTATAAAAATGCTCATTTCTTACCTAGTGCAATAATTGAATTAGGGACAACTCTATAAAATTAGAAATAACAGAATTTAAAATATGAGGTAATAACTCTGCAACTGTAACTTATACCAAGAAAATCTTGCTAAAAACAATGAATTTAACTAAAGCTATCTGATTCTAGTTTGTTTTCTAGTATTAGCAACCTAATAGGTGAAATATTTAAAAAGAACATTTTATCCCTACTAGAATCCCAACATCTCTTCCTGCTCTTGCCATAAATCAGGCATTTGTTTAGTAATTATGTCCTGCAATTTTAAAGTCCTTGGCTGAGTTCCGGTCAAAACTGCTTTGACAATTTTTGGTGATAAAAAATTAAGATTAAAAACTTTGCTGACATAGGAAGTACCAACTTTTTCTTTTCTTGCAATATCTGCTAGAGATTCAAATTTGTCTTCCTCCATCAAGTTTTTCCATTTATGGGCTTTGCCAATCATCTTGATTAATTTGTCATCAAAATGAGTTTTCTGCTCATCTATTGGGGTGTTTTTAGGGCAAATTACCATTGCAGTACCGCCCCTCTTTTTTATTTGGATTGGCACAAAAATATCGATGGTTTCTTCATTTATTTGCTGGCTAACTGTTTCCATATTAATTCGTTAATTCGGTTGATAATGAGTGAAGCCCTTCTTTAAAGATTTTGATATTTAGCCCTTCAGGTTTGATATCAATTTGTTTGATTAGAAGGTTGATAATTCTTGCCTGTTCAACTGGAAATAACTCATCCCAGACTTTATCTATTGTTTTAAATGAATTGATGATTTTATTTTCTGATAAATCGTCTTTCTTGGCGTTAATAGTGTGAATTATAAACTCCGGCTTTTTTAGAAAATTTAAAACTTGGTCAGTCACTAAACTTTCAGTTTCACTAGCAGATATTCTGCCAACTTTGCATAGATCATTATTACCTTTGTGCTTTGACTGGCAAATATAATAGCGATATCTTTTGCCTTGCTTGGTAGTATAAGTTGGCGTCATTTTTGAACCACATATTCCGCAATTCATTATTCCTTTTAAAAGTGGAGCTGTTGTGACCCTTAATGATGGTAATTGAATTTTGTTGTTGGTTGATAGTAACTCTCTTGTTTTTTGCCAAATTTGCTCGTCAATAATTGGTTTGTGCATTCCATCAAAAAGCTTGTCTTTGTGCTTAACTTTGCCGATATAGAGGTGATTATTTAAAATTCTTCTGACATTAGATTTGTTAAATCTTTTACCCTTATGAAGCTTACCATTATTTGAGATCCAAGTTTTGGTGGTAAAGCCAAGATTATTTAATTCTCTAGCTGTTTCAGTAATTGAGGCTGTTTCTGCAAAATTTTGAAATAATATCCTGACAATTTTCGCCTCTTTTTCATTTATGAGTAATTTTCTATCTTTTACATCATAGCCAAGAGGAATATTACCGCCCATCCACATACCTCTTTTGCATGAGGCTTCTAATTTATCTTTAATTCTCTCAGAAGTTAATTCTCTTTCATATTGGGCAAAACTTAACAGAACATTAAGCATTAATCGCCCCATTGAATTGGCAGTATTAAAACTCTGGGTTACTGATACAAAACTAACATTATGTTCATCAAGTAGTTGGATAATTTTAGAAAAATCTAAAAGCGATCTGGTTAGACGATCAATTTTATAAACAATAATACAGTCAATTTTATCTTCTCTAATATCCTGAAATAATCTTTGAAGAGCTGGCCTTTCTAAATTGCCTCCGCTAAATCCGCCATCATCATAATGATCATTTACCAAAACCCAGCCTTCATGAGCTTGAGAGGAGATATAATTTTCTGCTGAGGCTCTTTGTGCGTCAAGGGAATTAAACTCTTGCTCTAATCCTTCCTCACAAGATTTTCTGGTATAGATAGCGCATCTTATTTTTTGTTTATTTCTTATGTTATCTATCATGACTGTAATTTAAAGAATTTAGGCCCATTCCATCTGGTGCCGGTTATTTTTCTGGCAATAGCAGATAGGCTTTTCCACTTCTTGCCGTCATATTCAAAAGAATCCTTTAAAACTTCGACCTGATGCATCACTCCTTGCCACTCTCTGCATATTTTAGTACCTGGTAATAGATCAGTATGTTTCTTTAAAATTGAGGTTGATGTGCCATTAGCGATTTTATTGAGATTGTCGATTGATTCATCATCTAAAGCCCCAAATGCCAATTCTTGTAGCCGATAAGCTATTCTTGGCCTTAAAAATTCCTTATTGGTGTTAGCCACGCATTTTTTAGGCATAATCTCATTATAAATTTGCCGAAGGTCACTTGCTGACTTACTTTCTAATTCAATAATTTGTCTAATAATTGATTTGCTCATAAACGTTCTAAATTCAGGTTATTACTGGCTCTATGAACGCTTGCGAAAGGTTGCAAGTCAAGTTGTTCGTCTCTTTTTAGCGAAGATTCTTTGATATCTAAACGACGGATGGCAGTTGCTAATATTTCTCCGATCTCAGACAATCTTTGATGAGGGGATTTTTCTTGTTTTTGTGCCTTAGTTTGTAGTTTCATGTGCTATCAAGTTCATTTTCTAAAATTCTATTATTAGAATATGAAATAATGCTAGAAGCACAATGACACTTGATTACCTATATGTTCTAATGTTTACTAACGGAGAAATTAACCAAGATATTTTAGGTGGGACTTACATTTATTCTTACAATCTGAACTACCAAAACCAGGAACAATAATTTCACCGCAAGTTTCCTGATTTAAGATACATTCTTCTGCCTCAAATTTATGAACTTCGGTAATTTTGGCATTTTTGTCATTTAGCAGATAATCGATATGCCAGTGAAGTTTTTTATCAGGAGATTTTGATTGATGTCTTTTAATTCTTTCATCGATATTTTTCTTGGCTGATCCTGCGTAGATATAATGTCCTCTTGGAAAGGTAAATCTGCCGAGCTTTCCTACCTCTATTTCAATATTGTTCTTAATGTTAATGTGAAGTTGATAACTAATCATTTATTGCATTTTATAATTCTTTATTATACTATTAGGGGGTATAGGCATAATTATTTATTTATCATGAAATTATCTCTGACTCTAACAATATTATTATCATTTCTTGCAAGCAATGTTTTTGCTCGTCCTATTTCTTATTCTGGCGGTACAACAATTATGCAAAATAATGATGCCATCAAAAATTCTATTCATGTTCATTATTCTCCAAGTTATAAATATTCAGTTGGTTATAAGGGTGAATATTTTAGAAGAGATAAAATAGCCTTAAATGGGCTTCAATTAAATAATCTTCTTAAAAGATGGAACTTGCCAGGCTCTCAAGGAAATATTTATCTTAAAACATCTGTTGGCAATGCCAATAAATCAGGAGAAAATGAATTATATGGTTTTACAGGGATAGCAGGAGATTTTGAAACTAGAAAATATTTCATCTCTTATGAAAATAGATATTACAAATCAGATGGCAATATTATCTCTCAGTTTCAACAAAGTGCTAGGGTTGGAGTAGCTCCTTATGTTGCAGGTTATGGCAATCTTCATACTTGGCTAATGCTGCAAGTAACTCATACTCCTGAATTTGAAGGAGATGAGGTCATTGCGACTCCTCTTGTTAGATTCTTCAAGGGCGCTAATTTAGCAGAATTTGGAGTTAGTTCTAACAAAAGATTTTTATTTAACTTTATTGCGAGATTTTAATTATGTTTAGAAAATTTATTACTGTTTTTTCACTTATATTTTTAATCAATATTTCTTCTGCCTTTGCTAAAGAAATTAATGTTGATGTTAATGGCTTAGTTTGTGAATTTTGCGCCGTAACGATAGAAAAGAATTTCAAAAAGAAGGATGAAATTAAAGAGGTAAAGGTTGATTTAGATCAAAAGAAAGTATTTCTAACTTTTAAAGATGGTAAAGATTTATCAGATAAAATTATAAAAGATACCATCGTTAATAATGGCTATAATGTGGTTAAAATAAATAGGTAGATTATGATTAAAATAAAAGAATCATTATTACCATTTTTTGGATTATTTACCTCAATTTCCACAATATTATGCTGTGCATTGCCAATAATTTTAGTAACACTTGGCATGGGAGCGGTTTTTGCTAGTTTAACTGCGAGTTTCCCTTTTATTACATGGTTGGCTGAAAGAAGCTTATATTTATTTGCTATAGCTACAGCTCTTCTCTTAATTGGTGGATATTTTATCTTTATAAAACCTCAAACCTGTCCAGCCGATAAAAAACTAGCCAAGATATGCAATAAAACCAAAAAATTCAATAAGATTATCTGGTGGATATCAGTAATAATTTTAGCTATCAGCTTCTTTTTTAAATATATTTTAATCCTATTAATTTCTTAAAATATGGCATCCCTAATTACTGTTTTTATAACTGTTTTTTTAGCTGAACTTGGTGACAAAACGCAATTAGCAACAATATTATTTTCTTCGAATAAGGACACTAATTCATTTATGGTTTTTCTAGCTGCTTCATTTGCATTAGTAGCATCAACGGCAATTGCAGTTTTGCTTGGTAGCTATGGGGCTAAATATTTAGATATGATTCCATTAAAATTAATTGCTGGAATTGGCTTTATAGCTATCGGAACTTTTACAATTTTTGAACATTTTAAGGCTTAAAATTATGACTAAAGAAAATAAAGCATGCTGCAGTAAAGAACATCCTGACAATTCAAAAGAATTACCAAGGTTAAAGAAAATTGCGGGTCAGATTAATGGCATCATCAAGATGGTTGATGATAAGAGATATTGTGTAGATATTTTGCAACAATTAGGAGCCGTTAAATCCGCTATCAACTCTCTTCAAGCTAACTTGCTTGAGACTCACTTAACCAATTGTGTTAAAGAAGCTTTTGAATTAAAGAAAGATGCTGATATTGAAGAAAAAATAAATGAGCTAAAGGAGATTTTTAAAAAATATTAAGTAATAAAAATAATTAATAAATATCGGCTTAATTTACTAATTGTTACCAATGTCAGGAATAGCCAAATATTAGTTCTAAATATTCCTGCAATTATCGTTAACGGATCGCCAATTATTGGCATCCAAGCTAACAATAGTGACCACACTCCCCATTTTTGATAAAATCTAGAATATTTATCAATTTTCCTTTTTTGGATTGGAAACCATTTTTTGTCTTTGAATTTTATCAGATAATATCCAATAAACCAATTTACCAAAGCTCCCAAAACATTTCCTATTGTTGCAATTGTAACCAACAAAAATTTATCATGATTATTTGCAATATTTAAAGATGCTAAAACAAGTTCTGACTGAGCTGGAAATATTGTTGCTGCTAGAAATGAAGATAAGAATAGGAATATTAAATCTAAAAAATTATTCATTATCTAATATTCTCTGATTACTTTTGCTACCACTCCCCAAAAATGTAGATTTTGATCTGCATCTTCAATATCAGGATAATCATCATTATCTGAAACTAACTTAGTTACTCCATTTTTTTGACTTAGCCTTTTTACAACCGCACCATTATCAACTGAGGCAATTATAATATCTCCATCTCTAGCCTCTTTAGACTTATTAACTAAAAGAATATCATCAGGAAGGATGCCTGCATCTTTCATTGAATAACCTGATACTTTTACCAAAAAATGATCATTGGGATTTTGAACCATAAATTTTTCGTTCAGATTGTATAATTCATAATTATCCGAATCGGTAAAATTTGGCGCACCTGCCTCAACTTTCATATCAAATAAAGGAAGAGCAAAATCTTTTGTCTTGCTTTCCATCATATCTTTAACTGTATCCATCATGCTAACAGGCACTCTCATGATTCTTGTTGGTTCGCCATATCGACCCTGTCCAGATGGCCTTCCAGCACCTTTTCTTGCTCCACCACGTGTCTTGTTTTTCATCAAAAAAGAATTTTTAATTGTAAAAAAATTAAAGTAAATTTAGAATAAGGTACTTAATTCATTTTAAAATTCAATTAAAACTATATTCTCTCATGGAAACAAAGGTAAAAAAATTTATCAGAAATACCCCAGAAGAAGATTTGAAGAACTTTTTAATCAGTAATGATTTTATTGAAGTTCCTGAAGATTTTAAATGGGATGGTAAGAACCGAAAATATCATAGCTCATTATTTGGCATGGTGTGGGCTTGTGAAGATGCCAAAAAACAGAATCTATTTGATACTATTGATAGAGTTCATGGCATGAGTGATGAATTGGGGCAAAATGCCTTATGTAGCATTGCTGGTAATGATGAGTTATTTTTGGATCAAAAAGGAGAATATGCCAGAGGGCTTTACATGCATCAAAAATTTCCTGATAAATTTAGAACGGCGGAATTTTGGGTGTCACATGATTACAAAAGAAAATCAAAAGAATGGAGCTCATTTCATGGGGCAAAAAATAAGAAATTAGATAAATCAGCAGAAAATATCATTAGGTTTAAAGAAGAGGTTTTAAGTCATCTCGATATCAGTAGAAAATTAAATCTAGAATTTAGCTGTCGTGACAAAAATGACAAAGATGGCAATAAATTAGAAATTTGTATTTTAACTGGCTTTCATGATGGTTTGCCACAATCAATACAAACTTTTGATAAGGATGAAGTGGTAACAAGGCATTTTGCGCCAGCTAAAGATTTTTCAATTAGCTATGACCCAATAAGTGGATTGATTGATGTGATTTCAAATTCAAAAGATAATCGAGAATTTTTAGCCAAGAAATTTGCCAATATTTTCCTAAAAAGTGCTGACGATAAATTTGAGATCAGGCTTAAAAAATATAATCTTGCCAAATTTAAGTCCTATCAGGATTTGATGAAAGATGTTGATTTGAAGGATGGAATTGAAGATATCAAAGTTACCCTCATCAAACTAAAACCTCTCAACAGCAAAAACTCGACCACTCTTGAATCTCCATTTTCAGAAAAAAGAACAATTTATGAAATAGCAGAAAATTGGTTTGCTGGCAATAGTCCTTTATCAAACTCTTTTGAAATCAAAAAAGTAAAATTATCAATTAAATTCAAGCAAGATACCAAAAACCCCAGAGGTAAATTAATTAATGTAAATATTACCGATCCTAATGGCTGTGATTTAAAAGATCGAACGGAAAAAGAAAAAATCATCGGTGATAAATATCTAGAAAAATGGGGAATTGTTGAAAAAATATGAAGTTAGATAGCCAGACATTTAAATTGCTAATTGATATCGTAGAGCAAGCAGATCCAAATATTACTCACTCCCACCTCAAGTCAAATCTTGGCACAGAAATTGCCAACAACCTAATTCAAAATAATTACTTCAATAAAGGCAGAGATTTAGAAACCTATTATTTGCCAGGTCAAGATCGAGAAGTCTATGTTGAATGGAATAATGATGAAAATTCCTACTTTTATTTATCGGATTTTGGTAAATTTTTGCCAGTTTCCGAAGAAGAGCTAAAAACTTATGATATTAATTTCACTAAACTAACCGAATTTATTGCCAATCAATTTGATATATCCAAAAACAACAAAAAGGATTCTAATAGCTATCTCAATGATCTTTTATTTTTTGTTGGTGATACAAATATAAACAAGAAAAAACATGCTATATTTTTTGCTAGAAGATTGACTAATCAAATGATTTTTCGAGATGTTGATCAGTTATTTTTAGATGAATCACCAACAAATTTTCCAAAATTAATTCTTACCTCATCCAATGAATATTGCCCAACAAAATTAAGTGATGATGGCAAAATAATCTCAATTCCAAAACTTCTGACATTTTCAAAAGATAAGCTATTCAACATGGATTATATTTCAAATGTGCTTGGTAAAGGAGCTAGTGATGAATATAAGCCATATATCCATTGTTCAGAAGGTGGAGCAGTTCTATTTATTGGTGATAAATCATATGATGTTGGTGGCGTTTCCCAGAGACAAGCAATTGAAATTATGTGTCGCTATTATCTAAAAAATGGAAATGAAAAAATCAGATGGCGCACAGTAATGGATGAAATCAATCCTGATTCAGATTCCAGGGCTCGTGATCTTTTTAGAAAAAGCAAAATATCAGATTTAATCCTATCAAAAAATGGCTTCGTTTGGTTTAAAACCGAAGAAAATTCATAAAAAAATCAAAAAAATTTAATTCCTCCCGAATCTCCCCCTTTGCTCCCCCCGATCTCCCTCTGACCATAGTTCTAAAGTTACCTTAGTTTTTTTATTAACTAACTAATGGTTTCTCAACATGACTGAACAATTACTTCTATCAGAAAAATCCTTAGCAAGAAAGTGGGGAATTTCTCACAAAACCTTGCAGAGGTGGCGTTGGCTCAAAATGGGTCCCGCTTACATCAAGATCGGTGGCCGTATCAGGTATAGCACCGATTCCATAAGGGATTATGAGACTAGCAATAGTCACTTAACTCCAATTCCTCCTTCTACCCCATTATCAACTTCAATTATTTAAATATTATGAATAACACGCTAACCATAGAGAGTGCTCGTCATATCCCAATCGGGGAATTATCCGAGCTAGAAATAAGTAAATTGGTGTCTTTGCAAAAGGATTCAATTGCCAATCTTGATCAAGCTAAACGATTAAAGGATTGGGTTGATTCAGCAATATCACTTAAATATCAGAATAAATCAACTGAAGCCAGACAGCTTCATGATAAAGCAACTGGCACAATCCACTTTAATGATGGCAATTTTAAGGTCACTTCTGTTGTCACGAAAAGAGTAGATTGGGATCAAGTAAAACTTAAAGAAGCTGTTTCTGAGATTAAGGAATTTGGCGACAATCCTTACGAATACGTCACCATCGCCTACAAGCTTTCTGAAACCAAATTCAACGCTTGGCCAGAATATATCAAGAAGTTCTTTCGACCTGCCAGAATCCTAAAAACAAGTAAGGAAACCTTCAAGATTGAAGAAATTAAGGAGGTTGGCCATGAATAATTTACCAATAATCAGCGCCGATGAGCGTTTAAAAGAAACTAGAGGAATCAAAGGCTGTATCTTCGGGCCAAGCGGAATTGGTAAAACTAGTCTACTTTGGACTCTTGATACAAAAACCACTCTTTTCTTTGACTTGGAAGCTGGAGATCTGGCTGTTGAGGGATGGCCTGGCGATACAATCCGTCCTAAAACTTGGGAAGAATGTTGTGATTTTGCAGTATTTATTGGTGGTGCAAATCCATCTCTAAGGCCAGATCAGAAATTTTCTCAAGCGCATTTTGATGCTGTTTGTAAAAAATTCGGCGATCCAAAATCTCTAGATAAATATGAGACCATATTCATCGACTCAATAACTGTAGCTGGTCGACTTTGTTTCCAATATGCAATGGGTCAACCAGAAGCAACATCTGATAAATCTGGCAAGCCTGATACTAGGGGAGCTTATGGTTTACATGGCAGAGAAATGATTAATTGGCTCACTCATTTGCAGCATACCAGAGCCAAAAATATTTGGTTTGTCGGCATCTTGGATCAAAAGCTCGATGACTTCAATCGCAATGTTTATTCCCCTCAAATCGAAGGATCAAAAACTGGTTTAGAACTTCCAGGCATTGTTGACCAAGTAATAACAATGGCTGAGGTCAAACAAGATGATGGCCAAGGGGAAAACAGCTCTTATCGGGCATTCATCTGCCAAACACTCAATCCCTTTTCCTATCCAGCAAAAGACAGATCAAGGCGATTAAACATAATTGAAGAGCCTCATCTAGGCAAGCTAATGACAAAGATTAAGTCAGAAGCAAAGCCCATCGCTGAGCATCTTCAATATTCAAATTTTAACAATAATAACTCAAATAAAGGTAAATAATTATGTGGAACGATTTTAACAATTCAGACAATCAATCATCTTACGATTTAATTCCGAATAACACTCTAGCAAAAGTTAGAATGCAAATCAGACCAGGTGGTCATGATGATAGGGATCAAGGATGGGGCGGTGGATACGCAACCAAAAACCAAAATACAGGATCAATCTATCTTTCTTGTGAATTTGTGGTTTTGGAAGGTGAATTTGCTAGGCGCAAAATATGGAGCCTTATTGGTCTTCACTCAGAAAAAGGGCCAGAATGGGCAAATATTGGCAGATCTTTTGTAAAAGCCATTCTCAATTCAGCAAGAGGTGTGGCTGAATCTGATAATTCAGAGAAGGCTCAAAATGCTAGACGCATTAATGGTCTCAAAGATTTAGATGGCATTGAATTTATCGCCAAAATCTCTGTTGGTAAAGATCAAAATGGTGATGGCAAGAATGAGATTAAATTTGCCATAACTCCTGATCATAAGGATTATGCTAAATTGATGGGAAATATTTCCATACCTCAGCAAACATCCAATGTGCAGCCAAAAACTGCAACAAATAATCGTCCAGCTTGGGCTCAGTAATCAAATAAATTAAGGGTAATTTAAAATGATACTGAGACCAAGACAGCAAGAATTTGTAGATAAGAGTGTTGCCGCCCTAAAAGAACATGGCAACACTCTGGGAATAGCTCCAACAGGTGCAGGCAAAACTTTGATTCTATCCAAAGTCACAGGAGAGATAGTTCAAAAAAAGCAAAAAGCTCTAATTCTTGCTCATCGTGATGAGTTAACTTCTCAAAATAGGGATAAATTTCTTAAAATTAATCCTAAATTTTCTACATCAATTTTTGATGCTAAAGAGAAATCGTTTGCTGGTCAGGCTGTTTTTGCCATGGTGCAAACTTTATGCAGGCAAAATAGCCTGAACCAAATTCCTAAAATTGATTTTTTGGTAATTGATGAAGCTCATCATTCAACATCAGATTCTTACCAAAGGATTATCGCTCAAGCAAAAAGTCTAAATCCAAATCTTCTAATTTATGGCGTAACCGCAACTCCTAATAGAAGCGATAAGAAAAACCTATCTGGCGTATTTTCTAATGTTGCTGATCAAATCAGGATATCAGAGTTAATTGCGTCAGGTCATTTAGTGCCACCTAGAACCTACATCATAGATGTTGGCACGCAAAGAGATTTAGGCAAAGTTAAGAAAACTGCTGGTGATTTTGATATGAAGGAAGTTGAGGAGATTATGAATAAGTCTCCGATCACTCAGGAAGTTTTCAATAAATGGCAAAAATATGCCAGTGACAGAAAAACAGTAATTTTTTGTTCCACTATTAAGCACGCAATTTCTGTTGCAGAAATTTTCAATAATAATGGCGTCAAAACAGTTTTAATTCATGGAAATTTAACTGATTTAGAGAGGAAAAACACTTTAGCCGAATATGAAACTGGTGACGCAAAAGTAATCGTAAATGTAGCTGTTCTAACTGAGGGTTGGGATTATCAGCCAACCTCCTGCGTAGTTTTGCTTCGTCCCTCCTCATTTAAATCTACCATGATTCAAATGATTGGTAGAGGGCTTCGAGTGGTATGTCCTGATCTTCATCCAAATATCAGCAAAGATGATTGCATAATTTTAGATTTTGGAACTTCTAGCCTAACTCACGGCTGTTTAGAAGTTGATGCAAATTTAGAAAATAACAAAAAATCAGATAAGAAAAAGCAGCCAAATTCACAGAAAAATTGTTTTGAATGCGATGCTCTAATTCCTAGCACTTCAAAAGAATGCCCCTTATGTGGAGCTGATCTTCATATTTTAGAACAAGAAGAGGTAAAGGAAGAGTTGGTTGGTTTTGAGATGACAGAAATTGATCTACTTACCAAAAGATCAAACTTCAAATGGTGCGATCTATTTGATGATGAATCTTCCTTTATGGCCTGCGGCTTTAATGCATTTGCTGGAGCTTTTTTACTAAATGATAATTGGCACGCAATTGGTGGTAGTGAGTTTTTAGGGGTAAAATTATTAGCACATGGTTCAAAACAAATTTGCCTTGCTGCAGCCGATGATTTCCTCAATGAAAATGAAACCTACGAGAACGCCTATAAATCCAAAAAATGGCTAAATGAAGCGGCATCAATAAAACAGATCAATCTCCTACCTCATAAATACCGAACCGATTTTGGCATCACCAAATATAAGGCAGCCAATCTCCTCAAATTCCATTTTAACAAAACAGCAATCAAGAGCCTGTTACTTGAGCATCAACCTCAAATGCGAGGCGTGTCATGAAAGTCTGTCAAATATGCAAAAGAGAAGCAGGAGGATTTGGATTTATTCCTCCTCCCCTTCGAGCAGGAGATCCAAGGAATCAGAGATATAGGAAATATTTTTGCTCTCGCAACTGCCAAGAAATTTTTAGTAACCATTTTAAAGAAAAAACAATGATCGATTTAACAAGAAAGGAAAAAGACTCAATCGAATATGCATTAAAACCACTTGGTGAATATGTAGCAGAAATAGGCATGAACAGACCAGTTGCTGATTACTCAAGAGAAGAAGTTCTTTGTCTAATTGAAGTGGCTGTCACTGCCTATCAAGAATCTATGCAGCAAAAAGAAGCTGACTCAATGGAGGATTTGCCATGCTAGATTTTAATCACAGACCAAAATTATCAGAGGAAATATCAGCTCTAATTGATAAGGCGCTCACAAAAGAAAATGAGCAACAAACCCCAAGGGACTATCTAGGAGCATCTCGCCTTGGAGTCAGTTGTAATAGAGCTTTACAATTCGAATATACCAAAACTCCAAAAGATGAAGGTCAGAATTTTACTGGCAAGATTTTAAGGATATTTCAGGCGGGGCATGTTTTTGAAGAGTTGGCAATTAAATGGTTAAGAGATGCTGGCTTTGAGTTAGTCACAAATAAATCAAATGGCGATCAGTTTGGATTTTCTGTGGCTGATGGAAAGATCAAAGGTCATATTGATGGCGTAATCACATCAGCACCAAACAGGTTAAACCTAAAATTCCCAATGCTATGGGAATGCAAATCTTTAAACAATAAATCCTGGAACGATACTGTTAAAAAAGGATTGGTAATTTCAAAGCCAATCTATGCGGCTCAAATTGCTATCTATCAGGCTTACATGGAAAGCTCTATCCCTGATATTTCTAAAAATCCTGCTCTTTTTACAGCGATTAATAAGGATACAGCAGAGATCCATTTTGAATTAATCCCCTTCGATAAATCCCTAGCTCAAAGCCTAAGTGATAAGGCGGTCAAGATTCTAACGGCGACTGAAGCAGGGGAATTATTACCCAGAATATCAAGTGACTCCTCCTATTTTGAATGCCGGTTTTGCCCATGGAGTGAGCGTTGTTTTAATCTCAAATTTTAAATAAATATGAATGATTTTTTAGATTTTAACAGCGCCAATAATCAATATTCTACTCCAGAAAAGCTTGATACTGATAGCATTAGAAATGCTCTGCTTAGCAGAATAGATGAAGCTCTACATTATTTACTACCCAATGGACATGTTCAAAATAACTGTTTTTATATTGGTGACACAGATGGCAATAAAGGCAAAAGCCTAGTTGTTCAGCTACAAGGAGATAAAAAAGGAAGTTGGTTTGATTTTGCTACTAACCAAGGTGGTGATCTTTTTAATCTATGGGCTGAGGTTAGAGGATATGGTAAAAATGAATTTCCAAAACTTTTAACCGAAATTAATGAGTGGTTAGGAAATGCGCCAACTAACCGGAAATTCCAGCCAGTTCAAAAACTTCCCCCAATGGATATTCTTGGCAAACCATCTGCCGAGTGGAACTATCTTGATCAAAATAACCGACTCCTCGCCGTTGTTTATCGCTACGATAATGACCAAGGCAAACAATTTAGAATCTGGGATGTAAAATCAAGAAAAGCAAAAGCGCCAGATGTCAGGCCGCTTTACAATATTCCAGCTATAAAAACTTCTAAAAAAATAATCCTCGTTGAAGGAGAGAAAACAGCAGATGCCTTAATTGAGAATGGTTTTACTGCAACAACCGCAATGTTTGGTGCAAATGCCCCAATTGAAAAAACCGACTGGTCACCACTTCAAGGTAAAGAATTAATCATCTGGCCAGATAATGATGAGGCTGGCAAATCCTACGCAGAGAGGTTATCCAAACATCTAACAAATATCTGCTCTTTCATTTCAGTTCTAACGCCTCCTGATGATAAAAAAGATAAATGGGATGCCTTTGACGCTGTAGTAGAAAAATTTGATATTAGAAGCTTCCTAAATACTGCAAAAAGTTCTGATCCAAAATTACCAAGCTTCACCATATCAGAGTTTCTAAATGATGAAACTCCAATGCCAGAGGATTTAATCTCACCAAGATTATTAACCCCTGGCGGACTTCTTCTAATTGGTGGTGCTCCCAAAGTTGGAAAGAGTGATTTTTTGATAAATTTCTTAATCCATATGGCAGCAGGCGAATCATTTCTTGGATTAAAACCACCAAGACCTCTTCGCATATTTTATCTGCAAGCAGAGATTGGCTATCATTATATGAGAGAGCGTATTAAGAAGCTAAAAGTTTCAAAAGAAACAATTGCTAAAGCGTCCAGCAATTTAGTCTCCACCACTAATATTCAGATGATCCTAAATGATGATGGCGTTGATACAGTTTATAAAACTATCGCTCATAATTTTCCTAATCAAAAGATAGATATTTTATGCATTGATCCAATCAGGAATCTCTTTGACGGAGGAGCTCCCAATTCTAGTGAAAATGACAATAATGCCATGTTGTTTTTCCTACAAAATAGAATTGAAAAGCTCAGATCAATGCTCAATCCAGATATGGGTATTATCCTTTGTCATCATACCAAAAAAATTAAAAAGAAAGAAGTTGAAGAAGATCCGTTTCAAGCATTTTCTGGTGCTGGAAGTCTAAGAAGCTTCTATTCAAGTGGCTTAATTTTGCACCGTCCTGACGAGCTTGATTCAAGGATAAATCTATATTTTGAATTAAGAAATGGTTCATCGATCCCACGCAAAATAGTTGAGAAAGAAGATAATAAATGGGTTGAGCTAAATCCATTTTCTGAGCGCTTAATTAAGCAGGATTATGGCAATAAGTTAGATGCTGAAAGACATAGAAAGTCCGATGTTGTTTTAGATTTAATTGCTGAAGAAGCACTCAAAGGAAACCTATATACCAGCAATCAATTTGCAGAAAAATTCGAGAGCAAAGCAAGTCTTGGCGGAAATAAAACAATCAGGGAGCGCATATCTGTTTTAGCAACCAAAGGATATATCAAATTCACTAATGAGGCAACAAGCCTTGGCTATGAAAGATGTCGCTCCAAATATGGTTTAATCTGCGTTGAGAACATGGAGTTTACGAATAGCTCAGGAAGCAAGCAAAGCGTTCTACCAACCCATTTTAAATGCCCAAATACAGGAGCCGCTCTTCCTGTGGAAAATAATAAAATATGGGTTTTGCATGAGGAGGTAGAATCATGAAAAATTTATACGATACAGCAAGTTGCCTCAAGATGCCTTTCGCTGAATTACCCAATAATACTAAAACTTACTCACATCTACTATCAGGCAAGTTGCCTTACTTGTCAGCAAGATGGCAATGCTTTGCCAACTTGGCGGTACAAACATACTCACACTTACTATTTTGCACTCACAAGCAAGATGGCAAAGAGCTCATTTTCAGACATCAAAAATGGCAAGTTGGCAAGGCTGCCAACTACTGGTTTTACTGGTCTCAACCACCCTAATTCAAGTTGGAACTCTTTCACCCTATTACTTACGTAATAGAGAGCCAAAGGGCTCTCTTAATTACCGTAATAGGGATTGGGTGATCGTGGATTTCGATCATCAGCATATTCTAACAACACGAAATTTAAAAAATTATGAAAAACAAAAAAATTCTAGCATTAGATCTAGGAACAAAAACAGGCTGGGCAGTTTGTCTGGCTGATCAAAAAATTCTTAGTGGAACTGAGAATTTCAAATCAACACGCTTTGAAGGTGGAGGCATGCGTTATCTTCGCTTCAAGAATTGGCTTGATGAAATGAACAAGCTCTCTGGCACAGTTGATCAAATCTACTTTGAGGAAGTCAGGCGCCATATCGGAGTTGATGCAGCACATGCCTATGGTGGCTTTTTAGCTCATCTCACCGCTTGGTGCGAAGCGGAGAATATCCCATATCTTGGCATTCCAGTTGGCACAATCAAGAAGCACATCACCGGCAAAGGCAATGCCTCAAAAAGCCAGATCATCAGCAAAATCGCAGAAATGGGATTTGCTCCCAAAGATGACAATGAGGCTGACGCTTTGGCTCTACTGGATTTAGTAATCAAAGATCAAGCGAGGTGAATATGCAAAAAGATTATCAAAGCCCACTGGGCAAAATGCAGCCAATAAAAATCGACATTGAGAAAGTCAAAAAAGATGGTTGGAAAAATGACGGAATATTGGTGGTCAAAAAGGATGATAAGCGTCTGAGCTGGGATGAGCAAGAGCTTATCAAACAAATTGGCAACAAAATTTACAACAATCAAAATAGGCAAAAAAATGGAAAATCAAAAATGGACTAAAGAAATCGTTGCTGATCGCTTTGAGGAGGCGGTCAGAACTTTAAGGAGACTTCCTGCAGTCAGGGTTAATGGTTATATGTCAGCTTGGCCAGAAATCATCTACACCAAGAGAGAAATAGCCATGATGGATCAAAAACCAAAAAGATGGCCACCTACTGCTGAGGCTATATCCAACATGGAAGAAACCTGCAAATGGATAAATCTTTTAGATGAAATTGATGATCGCAAAGTCATTTGGCTAAGAGCCTCAAGACTACCTTGGAAAGAAATTTGCACAAAATTGGGAGTTGCTAGATCAACAGCCAATTGGAGGTGGCAAAAAGCTATACTCACAATTACTAACAAACTAAATTGATTTCCTATGTTTACTAATCACTAAAAAACCATTGGACATTTCAGGCTTATTTGAGCTATATTTTTTTCATCCTCAAAAAATTGTAGCTACAAATCTTCGAAGAAAAAAATTAATATTTTGCAACCTTGGCAATCATAAACTTACATTTGGAAGATCAGGCAACAAAAAGCCTAAACCAGATTGCAAGCAGACAAATACCATTCATAGCCGCAAAGAGCCTGACTAATGTGGCGCAGAAGTCACAGGCGGAAGTTAAAAAACATATCAGGGATGAATTTCATATTCGCAAAAAATCAGGTGGATTTGAAAGCAGCATAAGAATCAAACCAGCTAATAAGAAAAACCTAACCTCACAAATTTACACCATGGCAGCATTTGCTAGCCTACAGCAAACTGGAGGTAAGAAGAAAGCCAGAGATGGCAGGCTGGCAATACCGGTCTACAATAACATCAAGGATGTTAAGAGAAATACAGTCAAGAACAGCCCATCGGCATATCTTGCTGGTGATGCCTTCAAGATGAGAACAAAATCAGGTAAGGAAGTGATAGCGCAGCGTAAGCGTGGTGAATTGAAGATTTTATATTTCTTAAGGAAGGAAGCGGATGTTGAGAAGAGGTTTGATATGATTGAGGTCACTACCAAGGCAGTCAATGACTCCTTTGGCATGATCTTTAGAAGAAATTTACAGGATGTTTTGAGCAAATAGTAAACAAAAGTGTTTGTTAGTAAACATGCTCCCTTTCTTTATTTAAACTAACAGAATAAAATAGGTACTGTCGGGCCTTTATCCATCGAGGGTAACGCGCACCGCAGCACTTTTTTAGCGTTAGCCTTTTAAAAGGGGTACGCGCTCACTTCAAGAAATAGGCATCAAGCCTTATCATTACTAGACCTATCAAGGCGCGTACTAATTAATTTTGGTACGCGCCTTTTTTATTTTAAACGAAAATCTTTTAAGAAAATTTAGTGTGGATTCACATACCTTCAGAATTTTATCCCTCTGTAGCGGAGTCGGAGGAATCGAGCTTGGATTCAAGCTGGCTGTTCCCTCTGTTAGAACAGTCGGTTACATCGAGAACGAAGCCTTTGCGTGCAGTATCTTGGAAGCGCGCATGCAAGACAAAACCTTGGATGAAGCACCTATTTGGACGGATCTTAAAACCTTCAACGGCAAACCTTGGCGTGGAAAAGTGGATTGCCTCACTGGAGGATATCCCTGCCAGCCATTTAGTGTCGCAGGAAAAAAACTCGCTGAAAAAGACCCAAGACATCTCTGGCCAGAAATTAAACGACTCATCACAGAAATTGAACCACCCATCTGCTTCTTTGAAAATGTCGGCGGACATTTACGATTGGGATTTGAGCAAGTCGCAAATGACCTATCAGAATTGGGTTACAAAATTAAGGCAGGCTTGTTTACAGCGCAGGAAGTCGGTGCTCCTCATAAAAGAGAAAGATTATTCATCTTGGCCTACAGTGATAGCGTCAGATCATCTATCAAATCCAACAGAAACTCTGGAGAGTTGGAAGAAGAGATCGGAGGCGAAGAAAAAACAAGGAATCAATCTTCACAAGCCACTAAGGATTGCTGTTCAGGAATTAGAAAATTGGCCAACTGTTGTGACATCGGATGCGGGCGTGGGAGCGATCATATCCAAGAACGACACTTACAAAAAAACCTCAACAGGAAGTTTGAGGAAAATCAACAAGAATGGCAAAGACGGATCACTGGGACTTGCCAGAACAGTCAAGATGTGGCCGACAGTGAGAAGTTCATCTGCCAATGGGTCATGCCAAAACGAGATCAAGATGGGCAATCCAAAAGCGAGATTGGAAGTAGAAGTTCAGAACTGGCCAACACCAAGAGTGATGGAGCCGGGAAGCACGAGTCCGGGATATGGCAAGGGATTAAAAAACACTGCCATAAATTGGCGAACTCCCAATGCCTCGGATGGCGAGGGAGGAATAATGGAATGGAGAGATGGCAAAGCAGCAAAATTAAAGCTGAGGGATCATTCTGTTCATGCAGTGAAATCATGGGCAACACCAACAACGAGGGATTGGAAAGATGGCAGTGCGAAGAGCGAAAATGTTCCGACCAACTCCCTTCTTGGCCGCCAAGCCCCGCGAGCTATGAGCAGTGGGAACGAATCCCAGATAACCTTAAACCCGCAATTCACAAATTGGCTGATGGGATGGCCAATCGGGTGGACGAAATTCGAGCCTCTGGAAATGGAGTGGTTCCGCTGGTTGCAGCTTATGCATGGAGAGTTCTTAGTGATGGAATGTATTTGGCTAAATGTAAAACAGAATCAAAAGAATCATGAAGGATAATTTTTTGCCAAAAATGGCAGACCATATTGAGATGAAGTCAGTTGAGGAGTTAATTCCATACTCCAAAAATGCTAGAACTCACAGCGAGAATCAAGTGGTGCAAATTGCCAATAGCATTATTGAATTTGGATTTACCAACCCAGTTTTAATTGATGGAGATAAAGGAATAATTGCCGGCCATGGAAGATTAATGGCAGCTAAAAAACTAAATTTATCTCAAGTTCCAGTTGTTATTCTTGATCATTTAAGCGAAGCACAAAAGCGCGCTTATATTATAGCTGATAACAAATTAGCAGAAAATGCTGGCTGGGATGAAGAAATTTTAGCAAATGAACTCCATGATCTGAAAGAAGAAAATTTTGATTTAGATCTAATCGGCTTTGAAGATCAGGAATTAGAACGATTATTTACCAACCTCTATGAATCAGACGAAAATGAGGAAGAGGAAAATTTACCAGAAATTGAAGAAAAGCCAATCTCAAAAGCCGGTGATATTTGGTTGCTTGGTGATCACAAATTAATTTGTGGTGATTCATGCAAATTAGAAACTTACCAAGCCCTTCTTACCAATGAGCTAGCCGATATGACCTTCACCGATCCACCTTACAATGTGGATTATGGCAACACAATGAAGGATAATTTAATTGGCAAAAAGAACGCTAAAACTGGCAAGGAATATAAAAACGCATCAGGGCAAAGAACAATTTTAAATGATAATCTTGGTGATGATTTCCCTAAATTTCTTTTTGATTGTTGCTCAAATATTTTGGCACGTACAAAGGGAGCTTGTTATATTTGTATGAGTAGCTCAGAGCTTCATAATTTACAAAAAGCATTTATTGATGCTGGTGGTAAATGGTCAACTTTTATCGTCTGGGCAAAAAATCATTTCACTCTTGGTAGAAGTGATTACCAAAGACAATATGAGCCAATACTTTATGGCTGGAAAGAAAAGAACGATCATTATTGGTGTGGTGACAGAAATCAATCTGATGTTTGGTATTTTAACAAACCAAATAAGAGCGAGCTTCACCCAACAATGAAGCCTGTAGAACTCGTTAAAAAAGCTATTTTAAATTCATCTAAAACTGATGATATTATTCTCGATCCCTTTGGTGGATCTGGCTCAACTTTAATTGCAGCCGAGCAGTTAAAAAGAAGATGCAGAATGATTGAATTAGATCCGAAATATGTGGATGTTATAATTAAAAGATGGCAAAATTTAACCGGTAAAAAAGCAATAAATTCGATTAGTGAAAAAAGCTTTGATGAAATTTTAAATGACAATGAGTAAAGAAAATAATGACATTAAGGAATCAATAATTTTGGAAGCCAAAAAATTAGTTGAAGAAAATGGAAGCAAGGCAGTTGAAATTGTTAATCGAAAAATTGAAGGCTTGAAAAATCAGTATTCTAGAGAAAGTGATTTTGCTTTTTTACTATTAACTGAAGTGGAAAAATTATTGGAGGCTAAAAATTAATAAGGTATGTAACTTTCCTCAATTGATTTGCAGATATTTTTGCAAATTTTAAAAGCCTCTTTATCCCAAGGTTTTGTAGCATTTTCTTTATTATCTAGAAAATTTCTTAAATGAGTTTCGACTAAAAATCTAACATCAGTATCATCGCCACAGGCTTCTTGTTCTGATAAGATTTGATCAAAAAGATCGTCATCACCAAGTAAATCATAAAGCTCATCTTCGGCAATTTTTGCTGGCAATGGTTTTGATGTTAATTTTTGTAATTTTTTAGCTTTTTGTACTGTTTGAGGTAAATTCCAAGTTCCCATAAATTCTCCTGTAATTATTGGTTATATTTGAATTCTTCTTCTTTCATGATGCCGGCAGCAAATAAAACATTCTCAAGTTTTTCTGCTAAATTATAAGTGTTACCAGCGTAAACCTCTTGAGAGCCTTCGAAATCATTAAGAAACTTTAAATTTTCTTCATGAAATTTGCTTAATTTTTGGATCATTTCAGATATATCAGAGTTATATTTTTTGATGCGCTCTTTTGCAGGTAAATTTGACATTTTTTATTAATTTAATTGATTAATAAATAAGCTCTAAAGCCTTGTATATTATAGCTTCTTACCTTTTGTCTATCAAGTTAATTAGTTAAAAAATAATCAAAGAAATTCAAGAATTATGAAGAAATATGGAACTCTCAATCAGAGCTTACGCAAAACATCGAGGAGTAACTGAAGGGGCAGTTAGAAAAGCAATAAAACAAGGAAGAATTAGCAAAAAAGATAATGGTAAAATTGATCCTAATTTAGCAGATAAAGAATGGTCAAAAAATACTGATCCAGCACAAATTAAAAAAACTGAAAATCAGGAACAGAATCAAGAAAAAATTAGCAATATTTCTTCTCCTTCAAACCCTCTATCAGTTGGCCCTAGCTATCAGCAAAGTAGAGCTATTAAGGAAGCTTATAATGCTAAATTAACCAGACTGCAATTTGAGAAGGAGTCTAAAAAATTAATCTCAGTAGATGAGGTAAAAATATCAGCCTTTAATGCTGCAAGAATGACCAGAGATAGAATGTTAAATATTCCTGATCGAGTGATTCCTGCTTTGGTTGGTAAAACTGATATTTTTGAGATGAAGGAAATTTTAAAAACAGAAATAGTTAAAGCTTTAGAAGAATTATCAAAAAATGATGTATGATGATCTATATTTTAAGAGCTTTAGAGCAGGATTAAAACCAGATCCAAATTTTAATATCTCTGAGTGGGCGGATCATCATAGAATTTTAACATCAATTTCTTCAAGCGAGCCTGGACCATGGAGAACAGATAGAACTCCTTATTTAAAAGAAATAATGGACTACCTTTCGCCAAGCAATTCTTGTGAAAAGGTTGTCTTCATGAAGGGTGCGCAAATTGGTGGTACTGAATGTGGCAATAACTGGATGGGATTTGTAATTCATCATGCCCCAGGCCCGATGCTAATTGTAAATCCAACAGTAGAAACTGCCAAGAGAACCTCAAAAATGAGGATTGATCCTGCAATTGAGAATTGCCCAGCTCTAAAAGATAAGGTAAATGATCCAAGAAGTAGAGATTCTGGCAATACCATGCTAATGAAGGAATTTCCTGGTGGAGTTCTAATTTTAACTGGAGCTAATTCTGCGGTTGGTCTTCGTTCAATGCCAATTAGATATCTATTCCTAGATGAAATTGACGGCTATCCAGACGATGCAGCATCTGAAGGTGATCCTGTAAATTTGGCAATTCAAAGAACAGCTACATTTGCTAATAGGAAAATATTCATGATCTCAACCCCGACTATTAAAAATTATAGTCGGATTGAAACTGCATTTTTAGAAGGAGATCAAAGATATTATTATGTTCCTTGCCCTGATTGTGGCGAGTTTCAAATATTAAAATGGCAAAATGTAAAATGGCCAAAAGGTGATCCAGAAAACGCCTATTATGAATGCAAAAAATGCAAATCGCATTGGCAAGATCATCAAAAGGCCGAAATTCTAAAAAATGGCAAATGGATAGCCACCTCGAGTAATACTGATAAAAAGGTCGTATCTTTTCATTTATCATCACTTTACTCACCTCATGGCTGGGTAAGTTGGGGTAATATTGCCAAAGAATTTTCTGAAGTTCATAAAGATCCACCAAGGCTGCAAGTTTGGACAAATACTAAACTCGCTGAAACTTGGGAGGATATGTCTGGTGAGGCTATTGATCCTACGGGACTTTTGAAACGAAGAGAAAATTTTGGCAAATATTTACCAAAAGATATAGCAATAATTACTGCTGGCGTTGATGTTCAAGATAACAGATTAGAGCTAGAAATTGTTGGTTGGGGAAAAGATGAAGAATCATGGTCGCTTGATTATCAGGTGATTTATGGCGATCCATCAACTCCTGATTTGTGGGATGATTTGGATAAAATTTTAAATCACACTTTTATTCATAGTAGAAATTTAGGCAATTTCCCTATTACTGCTGTAGCTGTGGATTCTGGTGGTCATTATACTGATCATGTCATTAATTACTGCGATGAGCGAAAACATAAGAGAGTCTTTGCTATCAAAGGAAGTTCTAATGGTAATGGTGTTCCAATCTGGCCGGTAAGAGCAAGTCAAAATAAAAGGCTCAAAAAACCAGTTTATGTAATTGGCGTAAATGATGCCAAGGAAACCTTAATGCAGCGTTTAAGAATTGAGAAATTAGGTGCTGGTTATTGGCATTTTCCAATTGAGCGAGATCAAGAATGGTTTAATCAAATAACTTCTGAGGTTGTAAAAACCAAATATGTTAAAGGCAGACCAGTTCGTTCTTGGCAACCAAGAAAAGAAGGTCAGGCAACTGAAGGGTTAGATTGTAGAGTTTATGCTTTTGCAGCGCTTAGAGGTTTGGTTAGAAATTGGAAATTAGATTTAAACAAACTTGCTCACAAATTAGCAGAAATACCTCTTCGTGAATCTGAGCCAGATATTCAAAGTCAAAAAGCTAGCAGAATTTCACGAACAAGACGAGTTCGAAGCAAAGGAATAAATTAGTCTCATGGAATCTTTAGAAGAACAATTAACGGAAGTCCAGCAAGCCATCTCGGATGTTTTAAATAATGCTCAAGAAGCAAGCTATAATGGCCAAAGAGTTAAAAAGGCAGATTTGGCAATTTTAGAGCAACGAGAAAAACGACTTTTGGTTCAAATTAAAAGAAAAAAACGAGGCGGAATTAGAATAAGAGGAACAACTCCAACATGAGCAAAAAATTAAGAATTTCTGATAACTGGCTGGATAAAACCATATCTTATTTTAGCCCACAAATAGGTCTAAAAAGATTAGAGTCTAGAGCCAGACTTTCTATTGCTGGAGGATATGTTGGCGCAAGGCGTGATCGTAGACAAACCAAATCATGGGATATAAGTGATGGATCTGCTGATAATGTTACATTGCCTGATTTGCCAGCTCTCAGGGAAAGATCTCGTGATTTAATTAGAAATGCACCTCTTGCCTGTGGCGCTGTAAATACAGTTGTAACCAATGTTGTTGGTACTGGTTTAAAAGTTCAATCTCATATTGATCGTGAAGTTTTAAAACCATTTTTTAAAGATGAATCTGAATTTGATAAATTTGAAAGAAATGCCGAAAGAATTTTTAGAAATTGGGCAGAAAATACAGATTGTGATATTACCAGAAGTCAGACATTTTCTGAAATTCAAAATCTGATTTTAAGATCGGTTTTAGAAAGTGGTGATATTTTTATCATTAAAAGAAATGTTTCTCGATCAAGCAAGTTAATTGATCTTAGCCTACAATTAGTTGAAGCAGATCGAGTTTCAAATCCTGATTATAAAACTAACACAGAAAAGTTAATTGCTGGAGTTGAGGTTGATAAAAATGGAGCGCCGATTGCTTATCATATTTGCAATCAGCATCCAGATGATTACCAAACTGAGAAAAGTAAAAAATATGTCAAAATCCCTGCCTTTGATAAATATGATAATAGACAGGTATTTCATATTTTTAATCGAATCAGACCAGGTCTAACAAGAGGAGTTCCTTATTTAGCACCAGTTATTGAAAGCTTAAAACAGCTAGATCGCTACACCGAAGCAGAAATAATGTCAGCGGTAATATCTGCCATGTTCACTGTTTTTGTTAAATCAGAAGATGAAGAAGATTTAGCACCAATGACACCACTCGATGAAGTGGGTGGGAGAAGAGATGATGGTGATTATAAATTAGCACCAGGTGCAATTCTTGATTTGCAACCAAATGAAAATATTGAAATTGCCGATCCTAAAAGACCAAACCAAGCATTTGATCCTTTTGTGCAAGCAATACTTCGTCAAGTTGGCGTAGCTTTAGAACTACCTTTTGAAATTTTAATTAAACATTTCACAGCAAGTTATTCAGCAGCGCAAGCTGCTCTTGTTGAAGCATGGAAGTTTTTCTCATCAAGAAGAAGTTGGCTCGCAATACAGCTTTGCCAACCAGTTTATGAAATGGTAATAACTGAGGCTATTGCTAAAGGCTTACTCAAAGCACCAGGATTTTTCAATAATCCAATAATTAAAAATGCTTATTTAGGAGCTCAGTGGATTGGTCCACCAAGAGGTCAAATTGATCAGTTAAAAGAAGTTAAAGCAGCAGAGCTTCGTGTAAATATGGGAATTTCAACTCTAGCTGAAGAAACTGCTATTTTAACTGGTGGCGATTGGGAAAGAAAATATCCACAAATTTTAAAGGAACATTCCTTAAAGCAAGAAGCTGGAATTAACAATCAAACAAAACAAGAAAATATCAATTTAGAAAAAGCAGATGAATGACCTTTTTAAAATAGGTAAATACTGGGCAATTGAACCTGATTATTTGAAAGCGATATCAAAGGAATCACTCTCAACCAGATCAGAAAAGCCACTAAACAATAGCAGATCGGTTTCAATTAGAGATGGTACAGCAATTATTCCAATTCACGGAGTAATAACAGCCAGAACAACTCTTTTTAGCTTATTTGCTGGTGGAACTTCACTAGAAGATTTAGCCAAGGATTTTAGCGAGGCTTTAAATAGTGATGAGGTTACATCAATTTTATTAGATATTGATTCTCCTGGTGGTGTTGCTGTTGGCCCATTTGAAATGGCTGAGATGATTTTTAAGGGAAGATCAAAAAAGCCAATCTATTCCTATATTGGACGAAATGGATCATCGGCTGCTTATTGGTTAGCAAGTGCCACTGAGAAGATATTTGTTAATCAATCAGCTTTGGTTGGATCAATTGGAGTTGTAACAACAATTCCAGTTCAAGAGCAACCTGATATGGATGGCTATAAAAATATCGAGATTGTTTCAAGCAATGCCAATTTGAAAAGACCTGATCCAAAAACCAAGGAAGGTTTAGCGGAAATTCGGCGAGAACTTGATGATCTTGAATCTACTTTCATTGAATCCATTGCCAAATATCGATCCATTACACCAGAAATTATCAAAGCAGATTTTGGTGGTGGTGGCGTAGTGATTGGCAAAGAAGCAGTTAAACGAAATATGGCTGATGCACTTGGAACTTATGAGGAAGTTTTAAGTCTTTTTAACAACCAAAATCAATCAATAACAATAAATAATCAGATTATGAGCAATAAAGAAAATCAAAACAGTCCAGATATTTCCAAAAAGGAAATAACTGCCGATTACATAAAAAAAGAATTTCCTGATGTTACTAATGCTATTATACAAGAAGTATCACCAGATATTAAAAAATCAGCTTTCAATGAAGGCGTTGAAGCTGGCAAGAAGCAAGAGCGAGATCGAATCTTAGCTATTGAATCCGCTGCCTTACCTGGTCATGAAGATTTAATTGAGGAAGCTAAAAAAGATGGCTCAATTACTGCTGAGAAATTAGCTCTAAAAATCATCGCAGCAGAAAAAAACAAAGCTTCAGATTATTTAGCCAATACAAAAAAGGCAGAAGAAGAAATCCCTAAAATTGAGCCAAATATTGATAAATCTGATACAGGAGAAAAGCAAATTCCAAAAGATGCACCTCTTGAAACTAGAGCTAAATCAATATGGGAATCTAATGCTAAAATTCGAGCTGAATTTGGTGAAGATTTTGACGCATACCACGCTTTTGCCAAAGCAAATGAAAGTGGTCAGGTAAGAATTTTATCAAACAATAAATAAGGAAAGTCATGACAAAGTTAACAACAGATACAAATAGAGTTTACGAATTAGGAGATATTAATGAATTTCCTGTTCTTGGCGGTGAATTAATTTATCAGGGTGCAGCTATCGGTTTAGAAGTTGCTTCTGGCTATGTTAGGGATTTGCAAGTGGGTGATAAATTCTTGGGCTTTGCCGAAGATAATATTGATGCAACTAACTCTTCTGATGGTGAAAAAAATATCAGAGTAAAAAGAAGAGGAAATGTCACTTTAGAATTAAGTGGTGCTGCCTTAACTGATGTTGGCAAAAGTATTTATGCCGTGGACGATAATACATTTACCCTTTCCAACACTTCATCAGTTTATATCGGTCAAATTATCAGGCATCAATTAGGCGATGAAGTCATTGTTGATTTTGACGCAGCAAGAGTGACCCCAGCTTAATCTAATAACAATCAATTTAAAGAAAATATCATGAGTTTAGCAGAATTATCATCAAGGGCTATTATTGGCCGTTATTACAAGAGACTAAATCAAAAATCAGGCATGGCTTGGGTTGAGGCAGTCTCAAATTATTTTACCTCTGATCAAGAATCAGAAACTTATAAATGGCTAGGTCAAGTTCCAGTTATGAGAAACTGGGTTGGTGGCAGACAGGCAAAAGGTTTTACCACTAATGGATTAACTATTGAGAATAAGCACTTCGAGGCAACTTTAGAAATTCCTTTAGTTGATTTAAGGCGCGATAAAACAGGTCAGATTGAGGTTAGAATTAATGAATTAGCCGATCGCACCAATTCACATTGGGCTCAATTACTTTCCAAGCTTATAATCAATGGTGAAAGCACAGTTTGCTATGATGGTCAATATTATTTTGATACTGATCATAAGGATGGAAACAGCCCTGTTCAAAGCAATAAAATCCAGGTCGATTTAACAGCATTTGCTAATCAAATTGATGGTGGTGCAGTTGGTGACGCTAGCAACCCTAGTGAAGCAGCACTTCGCTTAGCAATTCTAAAAACCATTCAGCAAATCCTATCATTTAAAGATGATCAAGGTGAACCAATGAATGAGAATGCCAGCAAGTTTTTAGTAGTCGTTCCAACTTCACTTTGGTATTTAGCAAAATCCGCAATTGCAGTACCACTTACTGTTGGTGGATCAACAAATATGGTGAAAGTGCTTGATGAAGTTGATATCTCCATAGCGCAAAATCCAAGACTTGGTTGGTCTGATAAATTTGCTATCTTTAGAACTGATAGCTCAGTTAAACCATTCATTCGCCAAGAAGAAAAGAATGTGCAGTTAAAGGCAATTGCCGAAGGTTCTGAATTGGAATTCAAACATGACAAACATTGGTATGGTGTTGATACCTGGAGAAATGTTGGTTATGGCTTCTGGCAACATGCATGCCTTACTCAGTTAATTAAATCATAATTAAGAAAAAACTATGAGCAAAAATTATAAAGTAACAGGTCATATTGCAATTTTGGGAGTTGGAATAGTTTTAAAACTTTCCAATTCTCAAGCTAGCATTAGGCAATCTTCATTAAAACAGAAATCAAAGGATACATTTACTGTGCTTGAGCCAGTGCAATTTAAGCAAGGTGAAGAGATCATCATTGTATCTGGTAATGTTTCAAAATCTTTACTGAGTAATCTAACTGACCTATCAGAAGATAAGAAAAGTAAGGATGAGGATAAGAATCAAAAACCTGCCAATAACAAAAAATCATCTTCTAAAGATCAGAAAAACAAATCTGATAAAAAAGATGATAAAAAGGCAGATGAGACTTCTAATGAAATAATTGATTTACCTGAAAATTCTGATGAAGCAATTATCGATAATAATGACATAAACAATCTGCCAAATGTTTGATTTTGATGGTTTTGTAAATAAACCATCAATTCAGATTTTTGGAAGATCTACAACTATCACTCCTGCTAATGATCAATTTGCACCTTTTGAAATTAATGGTGATTTCCATGAGAATTATCAGGAGATAAGCAATAAAGCAACTGAAGCTGATATTAGCTCAAATGAAATTGTAATCTTTGTCAGAAATGCTGATCTGCCGGATTATTATCCTAAAATTAATCAAGGTGATAAGATCGAAATTGATGGCAAAGATTATCAGATAATTGATGTTCAAACTCATATTCCAGGAAGTAAAAAACTAGTTTTGCATGAGTCACAAGAGGCAAATAATTAGAGATGCTATAATTAATCAGCTAAAGGATAAAACTGATGCTGGAAGCAATGTTTATGGTAATAGAGCAAAACCTCTTTTTGATCAGTTTTTACCGGCAATATTAGTTTATTCAAAACAGGAAAATATTCTTGAAGATCAATATAATGTTGATGGTTATGCACCTCTCAAAAGAGATTTAGAGATTGCCATTGAAGCGGTAATTTTAGGTGGTGATGATTTTGATCAAAAGTTAGATGATATTGCCGAGCAAGTCGAATCTGCTTTGGATGGCTTTGAAATTGAAACCAGAAAAGCTGATTTGATCAAGCTAAAATCAACAGAGATCGATTATTCAATTGAAGGCAGTAAAATTTATGGAGCAGTCAGATTAACATATTCGGTGATTTATCGAACTGAAGTGACGCAACCAGATAATAACGGAACTCCAATAACAGAAATTGAAAGCAACCTATGAGAAAAATTAAAATACAGATTATTTATAATCACACAAAATATAAAAAAGATCAGATTATTGAAGTTGAAGGAAAGGAAGCGACCCCTCTTTTAACAACAGGAAAAGCAATTAGATCTCGTAAAATTCCTGAAGCTCAAAAAGAAAATAAATCTGATAAGAGACCTAAGAAAAATGATGTTTGATGAGCAGGATAGTTATGCGCTTTCTAATCTTGCCAAAAGACTTTCAAACATCATTAGAATTGGCACTATTTTTGAAATTAATTATCAAACAGCTAAAGCTAGAGTAAAAATTGGTGAGTTGGAAACTGATTTTTTACCTTGGGCAAATGCTAATAGCGGAAGCAATAATAGTTGGAATCCGCCAGAAATTGACGAGCAAGTAATTATTTTATCACCATCAGGAGATTTAAGTCAGGCAGTAATTCTGCCATCGCTCTATAAAAATAATGCCAGCGATTCTGACCAAAATATAAAATCAATCACCTATCAGGATGGCTCAAAAATAAGCTTTAATGTGTCATCTGGGGCTTTGGACTTAGATCTCAAAGGAGATGTTACAATTAAGGTTGTTGGTAATGCTAATATTGAAGGTGATAATATCAATATTACAGCTAGTAGCAATATTACTCTAGATGGCAATGTTGATCTTGGCGGATCAGGCGGACAACCAATTGCCAGAATTGGTGATAAAGTTGAAATTACTGGTGGCTCTTCCGCTGGTCAGTGGCCAATAATATCAGGTTCAAGTAAGGTAAAATCAGCATGAATATTAATGATGGCAAAGAAATTTCAGAAATTAACCACTTAAAACAATCTATTGCCAATATTCTAACTACTCCAATTGGCTCAAGAACAATGAGAAGAGACTACGGCTCTAATCTTTTTAATAAAATTGATCGACCAATTAATGGTGAGTTAATCGCAGAAATTTATCTCGATATTGTTGAATCATTATTTATTTGGGAGCCTAGATTTGAAGTTGATCAAGTGGTGGTCGGTGAAATTAATCAAGGAAAAATCACCATCGATTTAGAAGGAAGTTTTTTGAAATCAGGTGAAAAAATAACATTAGAAAATATTGAAATTACAAATGCTTAAAAATGAGCAATTTTACTCCAATAGATTTATCAAAATTACCTGCTCCAGATGTAATTGAAGCGCTAGATTTTGAAACTCTATTAACTGATTACATAAATGATTTTGTAGCAAGAAATCCAAATTACTCGACATTACTAGAAAGCGACCCTGCTATTATTTTAATGCAAGTAGTTGCTTATCGAGAAATGTTGCTTCGGGCAAGAATAAATGAAGCAGCAAAGGCAAATATGCTTGCCTATGCAACTAAGGGTGATCTTGATAATTTAGCAGCTTTTTTTGGCGTAGAAAGATTAATTGATGAAACAGACGAAAGACTTAGAAAAAGAACTCAGCTTGCCTTAGAAGGATTTTCTACTGCAGGGCCAGTTGGAGCATATATTTTTCATAGTCTATCTGCTTCAAATGAAGTGAAATCTGTATCGGTAAAAAGTCCAAATCCTGGTGAAGTTTTGGTGACAATTCTTTCAAATATTGGCGATGGAACTGTTGGTCAGGAATTAATAGATACTGTTTTAGTCAAGTTAAATGAAGATGATATTCGACCTCTCACTGATTTAGTATCGGTTCAAGGAGCAGAAATTATTAACTATCAAGTGGAAGCAATAATTACTGTTTATTCTGGCCCATCATCGGCAGTTGTTGAAACAGAGGCAAATGATGATTTGCAAAAATTTATCTCTGATCGTCACGAGATTGGCAGAGTAATAGCAATATCAGGAATTTATGACGCTCTGCATGTTGATGGGGTTAAGAAAGTGGAATTAATATCGCCATTATCTGATGTTGAAACCACCAATGAACAAGCTCCATATTGTACAAATATTTCAATATCAGTAGTAATCGATGAGTAAAAGCCTGTTACCAATAAATGCGAGTCAGTTACTAAAAGATTTAGAAAATTCCTCACTTAAAGCAACTAGCTTGGAAGCTTTAAATAGATATGTCACCAATCCTGATTTAGCACCAGATAATATTTTACCTTGGCTGGCTTGGGCAGTATCAGTTGATGATTGGAGTGACAATTGGAGTTTGGCTGTAAAAAGAAATGTTATCAAAGCTAGCATTAATATTCACAAGAAAAAAGGAACTATTGGCGCACTTAGATCAGCATTAGAAGCCTTCAACTATGAAAATATCAAGGTACAAGAATGGTTTGATTATGGCGGTGATCCTAATTTTTTTAGAGTCTTTTTTGATGTAACTGAGCCAGGTTTTGATGTTGGAATTTTACCACAAGTTCAAAAGGTAATTGATAATACTAAAAATGTTAGATCGCATTTAGAAAGCCTAAAGGCATTTTTATCAGCCGAGATGGGTTTGATTAATATGGGATCAGCAATGATTTCCAAAGAAATCACGCCACTTCCTCAATTTATTTATGAAAATGATGATGAGATAAAGAATGTTTCAAACTCTCCTTATATTGGGATATTTAGTATCTCAAAAGAAATTATGAATATTACTCCTGTAATATATGACTTTGATGATGAGTTGATAAATCAAAATTCGGCAATGCCTGCAATTGGAACATTTTTAATATCAAAAGAAATTACAACGATTAATCCTCTTTAAGAAATGCCTCAAGATTATTACAGCTTGGTGACCAATATTGGTCTTATAAAAGAAGCCGAGGCAGGACAAATAGGAGCAAATCCTATTAATTTAACTGAAATTGCAGTTGGCGATGGCAATGGATCATATTATGAGCCTGACAGCGCAGCAACCTCTTTAGTAAATGAGCTTTATAGAACAAATTTAACTTCTGCTGTTTTGGATGCCAATAATCCAAACCAGCTGATTATTGAAGGAGTAATTCCTGAAGAAGCTGGGCCATTTTATATTCGTGAAGTTGGAATATTTGATTCTGATGGTGACTTATTTGCGATTGGAAAATATCCAGAAACCTTCAAATCAAATTATGAATCAGGCTCTGGCAAAAGGCTTTATATAAGGCTGATAGTTGCTTTTGTTTCAATACCTAATGTTGAGATTGTTTTATCGGAGAATATTAATTTTGATCCAAATTTTGAAGCTAATTTGAACATTGAATTAGCTAACAGACTTAAAATATCAGAAAATTTAGCTGATTTAAATGATGTCGCTATTGCTAGGAATAATCTTGGCTTAGGAATTGGAGCTTTAGCAGGAGATGCCTCAGAAGCTGAAAAAGGCATATCTCAAATAGCCGATCAATCAGAAACTGATAATGGCAGCGATGATTTAAAATTTGTAACTCCACAAAAGTTAAAAACAAATCTGATCAACCACCCATTTACAGTGGATTTGGTCAATTACCAAGCAAGATCGTATAATACTATTTATCAGGCTAGTGAAGATGGTTATTTGGTCATTCAACTATTTGGATCATATATGAATGCTGCCAAATTATTAATTGGAACATCTAATCCTCCAACCAGTCAAATTGGAATTTGGGGAGATGATTTAAATGGAAATACCAAAGCGGTTTCTGCCTGCTATCCAATATCTAAAGGAACATATTATAAATTAGCTCCAGCAACTGTTGGAGCTGGTTCTTACGGCTTTGAGTCTATAGTTTTCACTTTTTACCCAGTAAAACGCAGTTAAAAAATGAGCAAATATATAGCATATAAAAAAGATGGGGAATTTGATTTAGATGAAGGCTTTATTGATCAAAGCTGTTTTAAAGGAAAAACCAATAAAGAAATTAAGAAAATTTTTGCTAAAGATGGCTTTGATTTGGAGATTATTGGTCAGGATAAATTTAAAGAATTAACCTCAAATCAAATTGATCCAATTAAGATAGCTAAAACAAAGAAATATGACGAAATTGAGACCTTAAGAAAATCATATCAATTTGCACCGATCATCTATCAAGATTTAGAATTTTCGACCTCAATATTGGCAAGGCAGAACATAGTTGGAGTTATCTCAATTTTAAAAAATAACCCAGAATTAAGCAGTCATTATTGGAAGGATAATGATGATACGCAGTGTAATTTCACCTTAAGCGATTTTGAAAATCTATTAGCCATAATTTCTAAAAGGGACAGCAAATTATACTACATAGAAGCACAGCTTAATAATGAAATATCTAAAAAATCAGATCCAATAATCTTAGAAGAAATTAATATCAAGGAATCTTGGAAATCTTTTGAAGCAAGTTACTCGAAATAAAAATGCCCACTTATTACAGTCTTATAACCAATATTGGTCTGATAAATCATGCTAACGCTGCCAATAATTTGGTGAAAATTGATTTAACCCAAATGGCAGTTGGCGATAGCAATGGAGCTTATTATGATCCTGATGGCAGTGAAACTGCTTTACAAAATGAGCTTCATAGAGTCAACCTAACCCATGTGGTTATTGATGAAAACAACCCTAATCAGCTAATTGTTGAAGCGGTAATAGAAGAAGTTGTTGGCCCATTTTACATCAGGGAGGTTGGAATATTTGATTCTAATGGCGATCTTTTTGCCATAGGTAAATATCCAGAAACCTTTAAACCAAATTTACCAACAGGATCAGGAAAAAGGCTTTATATCAGAATGATTCTTGGTTTTGCAAATGCTCCAAGTGTAAATCTAATCATTAATAATGACATTAATCTTGATCCAAATTTTTCAACCAATGTCAATAATGAGCTAAATAATAGATTAAAAATTTCAGAAAATCTTGCCGATTTAACTGATATTGATGCTGCTAAGTCAAATCTTGGCATAGGAAATTCTCAGGAAGGATTTGCAGGGCTTATAGAATTAGCAACCCAAGAAGAAGTTGATACAAAAACCGATGATTCTAAGGCTTTGACTGCAAAGAAATTAGCAGATCAAGTAGATTTTTCTCAAATAAATCAAAACTCTACTTCAAAATTTGTTGCCAAATTGCCAATAAGCAGAACTTCTAGGCAGGCAATGGCAGTTATTATGAAGGATGGAGGAATTAAGATATGGGGTCGAGGATATGCCAATGGAAATACAGATGGCGGAGGCGGAGATCATTATTTACCAATAAATTTAGCAGTTGATCCAGAAAATCCACCAACAACTAAATTTACCCAAGTTTCTCTTGGCGCTCATTCTGGCTTTGCTTTAGATGAGGAAGGTAAAGTTTATTCTTGGGGGTATAATGCTCAAGGCCATCTAGGACATTCAGATACAGTAGAAAAACCTTATGCCAAAAGAATAGAATATTTTGTAACCAATAATATTCAAATAAAGGAAATTATCACCTTTAATGAAATTGGCCATAATGATGTATCGGCAGTATTTTTTATAACTACTAATAATCATGTTTATGGTTGTGGTGATAATCAGCAAGGAGTTTTAGGCGATGGCACTACAACCAATAGATATACTCCAATTAGAATTGGTACTTTAGAAAATGTAGTTCAAGTTGTGTTGACCTGTGGTAATGCCGGAACTGCATATTTTAGAACTGACGATGGAGCTGGAAATAAAGAATTATGGGTAACTGGTTGGAATGCTAATGGACAGCTGGGTGTTGGTCACACTTCACGAGTAACAATACCAACAAAAATATCGCCTTTTAATAATGTTTCTCATGTTGCAGCTTGTGGCGGAGTAGATACCGCAGGATCATCTACTTACGGCAGTGCCATATTAATTGATAGTGGCAAAGTTTATACTACAGGATATGGTGGTCATGGTCAATTAGGTCATGGAAATGGCTCTAATCTATCAACATGGACAGAGGTTGCTAATCTTAGTGGGATTGTTGATGCTGGAATGGTTGGCACTCCCTACACAACAACTTATATCATTGATTCAGGCGGAAATATATTACTATGCGGCTATAATGGATATGGTCAATTAGGGCTTGGTCACACTAGCAATTCCAGTGTTTTTGTATCTCCAAATGGTGGAGATTTGGGGTTTCAAGGAAATATTAAGAAAGTTCTTTTGGCTGGTGATAAAAGTTATCAGGATATCATAATATTAGATAATGATGGTCAAATTTATGGCAGTGGTTATGGCTATTATGGAAGCTTATCTAGAGGCGGTTATGCAAATTATAATCATACATCCTTTAAGAAGGCTATAAAGTCAAAAATCGCTTACGAGAATAGAAAATGCATAGATATAACATCAGCTGGTTATAGCTATGTTTATTGTATCTTTGCCTTATATGATGATGGAACTCTTCGTGTAACTGGTCACAATCACTATGGAATGCAAGGCTATGGCTCTCATTTAAGCATTCATTCCAAGACCTATAATGATGTAACTTTCTAGTAAAATTCAAAAGAAAAATAATAAAATGAGCGCTAATATCAACAAGGTATATCGCTACCCTTCAGAACTTCAGTTGAAGTTTCCTGAAGGGTTGAGTGAGATAAAATTTTTAAGTGAGATTGATGGGTTTAATTATTTGTCAATCAGACAAAATGATGATAATGAAATAAGCCTTCCCATTGAGTTTGAGGAAACAAAAACTCCAGAAATATTACTAACCAAAATCAGGAAAAAGAAACAAGATGAGGTTGAAGCTTTTAGAAAAGAATTGCAGTTTAAAGCAATTTCTTATCAAGAAGTTGAGATCTCAACCTCGCAAATGGCTAGGCAAAATATTCTAAGCATGATTGCTACGCCAAGTAGCAGTAAGATTAAATACTATTGGCGTGACAATAAAAGAAAAAATCAAAATTTTAATTTAAATAATTTTCAAGAAATCATCAGCCTTATATCCTCAAGGGATACAAAGCTATATTACATCGAAGGAGAAATAAAGAATCTAATTGATGATATTGATGATATCAGGATTTTAGAAGAATTAAAAATATCAGATTTATGGCAAGAAGAGGAAATTAAATATCAAGAGCCAAAAGAAGAAATTTCAGTAGCTCCACCTCCGCCACCTCCAGTTATCAATCCAAAAAAACGTTAAATTATGCCAGATCAATTTTTACATGGCGTAGAAGTCATCGAGCTTAATGATGGCGCACGCCCAATACAAACAGTTAAATCAAGTGTAATTGGACTAGTTGGCACAGCGCCACAAGGCCCAGTAAATACACCAACTTTGATTCTTGGCTCAAGAGCTAAAGCAGTTGAAATTTTTGGTGCAAATGATGATGCCAATAAAGATTACACCATACCAAAAGCTCTTGATGGAATATTTGATCAAGCAGGAGCAATGGTTGTTGTGATAAATGTTGCTGATCCGAGTAATCCTGCTCATTTAACGACTGGAAGCCTTGATCCTGCTAATATTACATCTGCTGATATTGTTGGTGGAGTTGATGGAACAACTGGCGGGTATAAAGGTGTTCATGCACTTTTGGCTGCAAATAGTGATCTTGGCGTAACTCCAAGAATTTTAATAGCACCAGGATTCACCCATGATATGCCAAGTGGTAATGCCAATCCTGTTGTAAGTGAGCTTCTTGGAATAGCAGAAAATCTAAGAGCGGTTATTATTGCTGATCTGCCAAATACTAATGACACAGATGCAATTGATTATGTAGGAGATTTTGGCTCTGCCAGAGTTTATGGGGTTTATCCTTGGGTAAAAGTTCTTGATAGTTTGGGTGCAATAGTAGAAGAGCCGGCCTCTGCAAGAGTAGCGGGATTAATTGTAAAATCTGATAATGAGAGAGGATTTTGGTGGTCACCATCAAATCAAACTATCAATGGCATTGTTGGAATTTCTAAGCCAATTGATTTCGTTTTAGGTGATGTAAATTCAAAAGCTAACTATCTCAATGAAAATAACATAGCTACCATAATTCAAGAAAGTGGTTTTAGATTGTGGGGTAATAGAACTTTATCTGCCGATCCTAAATGGGCGTTCTTACAAGCTAGAAGAACCGCAGATATGATTAATGATTCTCTTCTTAAAGCTCATTTATGGGCAGTTGATAGAAATATCACTAAAACCTATATCGAGGATGTTTTAGAGGGAATTAATAACTATCTGCGTCATCTAAAAAGTATCGGAGCAATTATTGGTGGAACTGCATTTGCTGATCCAGAGCTCAACACTCCCGATCAAATAGCACAAGGCAAAGTCAGCTTTGATTTTGATTTCACTCCACCATATCCAGCAGAGCATATCACCTTCAGATCAAAAATGACTGATGATTATTTAAACGAAATTGTTTAACTAAATTTTAA
>CBFHSE010000003.1:0-59533 GCA_965658435.1 Rickettsiales bacterium
TAAGAATAAAAGAGGAAAATTCAGTAAATTTAAATGATTTATTTAAGCCAGTTAATGGAAATTTCAGCAAAATAATTAATAATGCCAAAAAAATAAAGCCTGATGATTTAGCTACCATTATTTATACAAGTGGTAGTACGGCAATGCCTAAGGGAGTTTGTCTTACTCATAAAAATTTGGTAAGTCAGATAAAAGATAGTGATAAGTCATTTCCTGTTAATTCTGATGATGTTATTTTAAGTTATTTACCGCTTGCCCATATTTTTGAGAGAATGGTTATGTATTTTTATTTGAGTAAAAATGCTGAAATTTACTTTGCTGATAATATTGAAAATATTGCAAATTTAATGCAAGAAATAAAGCCAACAATGATGACTACTGTGCCAAGATTGCTTGAGAAAATTTATAATAAAATTGAAGCAAAGCAAACATCACTGCCATTTAGTAAAAAAATTATAGCTTCATTTGCTATTTATTATGCTAAAAAAACTCCTGAATGGTGGTATAAAAACTGTTTTGTAAGAAAGTTATTTGCAAAATTAATTTATAGTAAAATTTTAGCTATTTTAGGAGGAAGAATTAAGATGATGATTTGTGGGGGAGCTCCTTTGGATGTAAAATTAGCATTATTTTATAAAAATATAGGTTTAAATTTATTGGAAGGATATGGTTTAACAGAGGCCTCTCCAGTTATTGCTGCTAATAATTTGCAAAATAATAAATTTGCTTCAGTTGGTAAATTATTTCCTTCGGTAAAAGTTAAGATTGCTGAAAATCAGGAGATTCTTGTTAAAGGTCCAAATGTTATGCAAGGTTATTATAAAGATGTTAAAAATACTAAAGAGGCAATTAAAGATGGTTGGTTATATACTGGAGATATGGGAAGGATTGATGAATCTGGATATTTATATGTAACTGGAAGAATTAAGGAGTTGCAAAAAACTTCTAATGGTAAATATGTAGCAACTGCAAGTTTAGAGTCAGCTTTAAAAGAATTGGTTTATATTGATGAGGTTGTAATTATTGCGGATAGAAGAAAATTTGTTTCAGCTATCATATTTCCTGATTTTAATTACATTAAAGAAAATAAAATTAAGCTTAAGGACTTAAAATTAGATATTCAGGAAGAAATTTTAAAGATTAATCGTAATTTTAACCATTGGGAAGAAATACAAAGATTTATAATTGCAAAAATTTCTCCTTCAATTGAAAATGCTCAGCTTACTCCATCAATGAAAATTAGAAGGCATAAAATTCTTGCGGATTACGAAAAAGCTATAAATGAATTATATTAATTGTTATTAAATATTTACTGGCTATTAAAAATATGTTATAAATTAAAAATAACTTGGATAAAATGATTAAAGATAGGTTTGCAGTAATTAATGGATTTAGAACTCCCATGGGAAAAATGGGGGGATCATTAGCTAAAGTCAAAGCTGATTTTTTAGGAGCTTATTTAGTTCGTGAAATTTACACGCGTTATCTTGATTATGATGATTATATTTCAGAAGTTATAATTGGAAATGTATCTCAGCCAGCTCATGCTGCAAATATTGCTCGAGTAATTGCCCTACGTGCTGGAATTGATAAAAAAGTACCAGCATTTACAGTGCATAGAAATTGTGCTTCAGGAATTGAGGCCATCACTTCTGCTATTTGTAAAATTGAGGCGGGTAGGGCTGAAGTTGTTTTAGCAGCAGGTGTTGAATCTATGAGTAATATTCCTTTATTATTTAATGATTCAATGAAAGAATTTTTGGAGCAAATGATGCGTGCTAAAAATTTTACTGAAAAATTACAAAATTTACTTAAATTTCGTTTAAGTTTTTTAAAGCCAGATATTGCTTTAAAATTAGGTCTAACTGATCCTGTTTGTAATTTAATTATGGGGATGACGGCAGAAAATTTGGCACAAGATTTTTCAATTACTAGAGAAGATCAAGATAACTTTGCTTGTGATAGCCATAATAAAGCAGAGAAAGCCATTAAGAAATCTTTATTACAGGAAGAAATTATTCCATTTCCTTTAAATGATAAGAAAAAAAACATTTTAGAGATTGATGAAGGAGTAAGATATGAACAAAATTTAGCTGCTTTAGGAAAATTAAAGCCATTTTTTGATAGAAAAAATGGAACAGTTACTGCCGGTAACTCCTCACAAATAACTGATGCTGCAGCTGTTTCAATTATTATGAGAGAGGCAAGAGCTAAGAAACAAAAAATTCCTGCATTAGGATATGTAACAGATTTTATTTATAATGGCCTGGAACCGTCTCATATGGGTTTAGGGCCTGCTTATGCAATAGCTGATATTTTAAAAAGGAATAAATTAACTCTAAAAGATATTGATTTATTTGAAATTAATGAAGCTTTTGCAGCTCAAGTAATTGCTTGTGTTAGGGCTTTGGATTCAAAGGATTTTTGTAAGAAGAATTTAGGCTTAGACGATAAAATAGGTGAGATCCCTGATGATAAATTAAATGTTAATGGTGGCTCTATTGCCTTAGGTCACCCTGTTGGAATGACTGGTATGAGATTGGTTATTCATGCACTTAGAGAATTGAAAAGAAGAAGTGAAAAAAGAGCAATAATCTCTCTGTGTATTGGTGGAGGACAAGGAGGAGCATTATTATTAGAGGCGAATTAATGAGTAATTTTAAATTAGAAATTGGTAAGGATAATATTGCAAATTTAACTTTTGATTTGAAAAATGAAAAAGTAAATATTTTACGTTCTGATATTTTGTTAGAATTAGAAAAAGAATTAGACCTCCTAAAAAATAATAAAAAAATAAAATTATTAGTTTTTAAAAGTGCTAAAGAGGGAAATTTTATTGCTGGAGCTGATATTAATGAGATCCAAGATTTAACTGACGAAAAAGAAGCAATAAATAAAGTTAAAAAAGGACAAGATATTCTTAATAAAATTGCTAATCTACCTTTTACAACATTATGCTATATTAATGGCTCTGCAATGGGGGGTGGAACTGAACTAGCTTTAGCATGCGATTTTAGGGTTGCTGCGGAATCTGAAAAAAGTTTGATAGCTTTACCTGAAGTTAAATTAGGAATTTTTCCTGGCTTTGGTGGAACGCAAAGATTACCTAGATTAATTGGTATAATAGCTGCGTTACCATTAATTTTAACAGGTAAAGCTATAGTTGCTAAGAAAGCTTATAAAATTGGTTTAATTGATGATTATTTTCCCATAAAATATGAGAAAACTCATTTAGACAAATTTATTAAGAGAATTTTAGATGAAAAGCAAAAGTTAAAAATTTTAAAAAGACGTAAGCCTAAATTTCTGTTTTTACAAAAGAAAATATTGAGAGATTTTATTTTTAATAAAGCAAAGAAAAATATTTTAAAACAAACATCTGGTCATTATCCAGCTCCACTTGCTGCTATTGATGTAATGAGAAGAACTATAGATTTGCCTATTGAAAAAGGTTTAGAGATTGAACATAAGGAATTTGCTAAATTAGTGATAGGTGATGTTTGTAAGAATCTAATAGATATTTATTTTACGACTGAAGAAATTAAAAGAAATACGGGTTCTAAAGAAAATTTTAAATTAAAAAGCTTTAAAAATACTGCTATTCTTGGAGCTGGAGTAATGGGAGGGGGGATTGCTTGGCTTTACAGTAAATTAGATATGTCTGTAAGAATTAAAGATATAAATAATAATTCTTTAGCTCTTGCATATAGTCATATTAATAAAATTTATAAAGAACTGCTTAAGATTAAAAAATACAGTAAAAATCAGGTAACTAATAAGCTATCTTTAATTTCATTAACAACTGCTAATGAAGGTTTTAAAAATTGTGATTTAATGAGTGAGGCAGTCACTGAAGATATTAAATTAAAAAAGAAATTGCTTGCTGATTTTGAGCCTTATTTAAATAAAAAAACAATTATTGCATCAAATACTTCTTCTTTATCCATAACTGAAATGGCTAAATCTCTTAAAAATCCTGAAAGATTTATAGGGATGCATTATTTTAACCCAGTAAATCATATGCCTTTGATTGAGGTAATTCCTGGCAAGGAAACTAGTGATGAAACTTTAGTAAATATTATATCTTTATGTAAAAAGCTTGGTAAAACACCAGTTATTGTTGCTGATGTTCCAGGGTTTTTAGTTAATAGAATTTTACTTACTTATATTAATGAGGCTTTTCATATTTTATCTGAAACGGCTATGGTAAGGGATATTGATGAAATTGCCTGTGAATTTGGTATGCCAATGGGTCCTTTATATTTAGCTGATGTAGTAGGATTAGATGTTGGTTATAAAGTGGCTAAAATTTTAGAAAAATCATATGGAAGTAGGATGCAGGTTTCTAAGTTAATTGAGGCTATTTATAATGATCTAAACCTAGTTGGTAAGAAAAATAATGAAGGAATTTATCTCTATAAAAATGAGCATAAATTTACTAATGATAAGGTGATTTCTCTTTGTAAAAAACAAAAAATTTCTGATGCTGATATTTTAGATAGGTTATTATTAATCATGGTTAATGAAGCAGCTAGATCTATTGATGAAAAAGTTGTTTCTGCACCAAATATGCTTGATATTGCAATGATTATGGGTACAGGATTTCCACCATTTAGAGGTGGTATATTAAAATATGCTGATTCAGTTGGATTAGAAAAAATTTTAGAGAGGTTAAAATATCTGGCAAGAAAATATGGCAATAGGTTCGAGCCTGCGCCATATATTGTTAAGTTAGTTAAAAATAAACAAAATTTTTATAATTAAGGAGGTAATATATGTTTGATTTTTTACAATTTTTAAATAATGGAGCTTTTGGTTTTTTTGCTTTAATTATTGTGCTGTATTTTGCTTATAAGGGGTCGTCATTAATTATTTTTTCTTTGTTTGGCTTGTTTTTATTACTGGTGAAGAATGTTGAGCCTTTATTTATTTTATCATATTTAATTCTTAATTTTATTATTTTATTTAAGCCTGTTAGAAAATATTTAATTTCTAAAAATATTATATCACTACTTAAAAAATCTGGTATGATTCCTAAAATCTCTGAAACTGAGGAAATTGCTTTAAGGGCAGGGAATGTTTGGATTGAAGGAGAGTTGTTTTCTGGAAAACCTGATATGGCTAAGATATTAAAAGAGCCGTATGGTAAGCTAACAAAAGAAGAACAAGATTTTTTAAATGGACCTGTAGATAAAGTTTGCGAAATGACAAATGATTGGCAGGTTTTTCAAGATAAGGATTTATCAAAAGAAGTTTGGGATTACCTAAAAAAAGAAAAGTTTTTTGGTATGATAATTCCTAAAAAATACTCAGGTCTTGGTTTTCAAGCTTTAGCTCATTCAAAAGTTGTTGAAAAATTAGCTACAAGATCACAAGTTTTGGCAATTACTGTAATGGTTCCTAACTCTTTAGGGCCAGCTGAATTATTGCTTAGATATGGAACGGTAAAACAAAAGGATTTTTATTTACCGAGGCTTGCAAAGGGGCAAGAAATTCCTTGTTTTGGTTTAACTGAGCCATTGGCTGGAAGTGATGCTACATCTATTTCATCTTATGGTGAGGTTTTTAAAGATAAGGATGGTAAGCTTAAAATTAAGCTTAATTTCAGGAAAAGATATATCACATTGGGAGCTGTTGCTACTGTAATTGGTTTGGCATTTAAATTAAAAGACCCAAAAAATTTACTTAATAAGGGCCATGATTTAGGAATAACTTGCGCTTTGATTAAAAGCAAAAATGCTAATATTGCAATTAAAAGACATGACCCATTAAGCGTGCCATTTGTGAATGCTTCTTTGATAGGAAAGGATGTTATAATATCAGTAGATGATATTATAGGTGGGGTTTCTCAAGCAGGATCAGGATGGAAGATGTTAATGGAGTGTTTATCAATTGGTAGAGGTATTTCTTTGCCTGCAACAAGTACAGGTGGGGCAAAAATGGTTGCTAGAACTGTTGGAAATTATGCAAGAATTAGAAGGCAATTTGGTACTGAAATAGGAAAGTTTGAAGGAGTTTTAGATCCAATGGCAAATATTGCTGGTTTTACTTATATGTTAGATTCTGCCAGAATTTTTACTGCATCAGCAATTGATAATGGTTACAAACCAGCTGTTGCTAATGCAATTGTTAAATATCATTTTACTGAAAAATTTAGAGAAATAATTAATCACGGTATGGATATTTTAGGTGGAGCAGCAATTTGTAGGGGGCCTAAAAATATTTTGGCACATGCTTATTTTGGAACACCAATAGCAATTACTGTTGAGGGTGCAAATATTATGACTAGAAGCTTAATTCATTTTGGCCAAGGGGCTATAAGATGTCATCCATATTCATATAATGAAATGAAAGCATTAGCTGAAAATGATTTAGATAAATTTGATGATAATTTCTTTAAACATATAGGTCATTTATTAAGAAATATGACTAGGTCAATTTTGCTTAGCTTATCAAGGGGTTATTTATATCATAGAAGATATGTTGGTGTAATTGGTAAATATGAGGCTCGTCTTGCTTGGAGCTCTGCTAGCTTTGCATTTTTAGCAGATGTTGCTCTTGCTCTTTATGGTGGCTCTATTAAAAGGAAGGAGGCCTTAACTTCTAGATTTGGTGATATATTATCATATATGTATTTGGCAAGTTCAGTTTTAAGAAGATTTAAAGCTGATGGTTCTAAAAAAGAGGATTTAGACTATCTTAAATGGTCTATGAATTATTGTTTTTCTGAAATACAAGAATCTTTTTCTGCAATTTTTAAGAATTTATTTAATGGTAAAATTGGTTCTTTGATAGGGATGATTTTGGATTTTTATAATCGCTTAAATCCTATTGGGCAAAGATCTAATAATTTTCTTAATCATAAAATTGCTAAAACATTAATGATTTCAGATAAAAGAAGGGATCGTTTAACAGAAGATGTTTTTATTGCCAAAGATAAAAATGACCAATTAAATAAATTGGAAATCGCATTTAGAGAAACAGAAAAATATGAGAAAATTTATGAAAAGATTAAATTAGCTTTAAGGAATAAAGTGATAGATAAGTCCGGTTCTTTATATGAAAATGCGGTTAAGGCAAAAATAATTAATAAAAATGAATATGATCTTCTCTTAAAGATTAAGAAACTTCTTGATGATGCTGTTGAAGTGGATGCTTTTTAAGTTTCTTTTTATATAAAAGATTTTTTACATAATTGCCTTAATTATTATTTAATTAAATTTTATTATTTCTTTACTTATAAAATTTAAGTATGAAATATCAAAAAATCTGCTGGAAAGTGTAATGGATCAAGAGGCATAGAATTAAATGGAAAAGGAATAAGCAATTATATCAACCCAGATGGAGTTGGAAATCAATATAAAGAAATAGATTTTTTTCTTCTTCATCTCCTAATAAGTTGGGCTCTAATTTGAGTACAGCTAATGATAATAGAATTAAGAAAGCTTAAAAAAAAGTTGAGAAGTGAGAAAAGAAGCTTTGCGAAAAAACAAAAACTATAGATGATAAGGCACTAGCTACAAGGAATATAAATTAACTTCTTAAGGAAGCAGAAGTTAGAGTGGTCTTAGCAGGAGAAGAGCTTTAGAAAGAAAAAGTAAGAACGAAAGCAGAGCCAGCATCAGCCAGAGCATTAATACAAAAAAACTCTTCTTTATTTCTCTTCTTTCACCACATGCAAAAAGGGTGCAAGGTTTTGCTGAATCTGTTTCTTCTAGACGAGCTATAAGCAAATATAACTTCAAGATCAACCTTGCGATTATGACATAAAGCTACTTAGCTTAATATTAATGAATTATTGCTATTTACTAATAGCTTAAATTTATTGTAATTTTTTTATAATTTTAAAATATATATTATAGGGTAGTAACCTTAAAAATTTGCATATATAGGTAAAATTTTTTGGAAAAGTTATTTCAAACTGTTTTTTTAATAAGGCTTTGGAAATTTTTTCTGCTGCTAATTCACTGGAAATTAGCATAGGCATTTTAAAATTATTTTTTGCTGTTAATCTTGTTTTTATAAAACCAGGATTAATTAGCTTTATGTCAATTTCTTGGTTTTCTAGATATAAGCTTTCGCAAAAATTAATTAATGCTGCCTTGCTAGCACCATAGATTTGGGAATTTGGTAAGCCTCTGTAGCCTGCCACTGATGCGCAAAAAGCTAATTGTGCTGTTTTTTGTTTTTTAAGGAAGGGTAAAATAAAATGAGTAAGGTTGATAGCGCCCATTAAATTGGTTTGGATAATTTTATTTGTTAATTCTAAATCAATATCACTAATAGATTTAGGTTCATAAATTCCTGCTAAAAATATTATGCTATTAATGTTTTTATGTAGTTTAAATGCTTTAATTGTAGCTGTTTGACATGATTTTGCATTTGCCACATCAAAATCAATAATTTGATGATTTCCTTTAAGTGATTTAGTTAATTCTTTTAATGTTTTGTGGTTTCTACTTGATAAAATAAGGTTACTGTTTTTGCTTGCTAAATTTTTTGCAAGGGCAGCTCCAATGCCAGTGCTTGCCCCGATTATCCAGATGGTTTTGTTTTTAAAATTTTGCATAAATTTAACATAAACAACTAAAAATCAGGGTCAAGCATTAGAATTTACATACCTCCTTATTGTAAACCTTTACAACTATCTGCTAATTTTTTACCTCTCCTAAAACTATTAGGACTAAGGCTTCTTCTAGGAGTTTCATTTTGACTATCTTTCCTCATAGGGCTAAGGCTTCTTGCACGTTTTTCACTACCTTCTTCTTTTATTGTATCTAGAAACGATTTAATTTCTGAGGGTCTTACTTCGGCTTGTTGTTGTTTGGGTGTTGCTCTGTCTGCTCTGTCTGCTCCTTCTGCTATGAGAGTTGCTTCGTCTTCTCTGTCTTGTTGTTCACCGGGTGTTGCTCTGTTTGCTCCGGCTGCTCCTTCTGCTATGAGAGTTACTCCGTCTTGTTGTTCTTCGGCTTGTTGTTGTTTGGGTGTTGCTCTGTTTGCTCCGGCTGCTCCTTCTGCTATGAGAGTTGCTTCGTCTTGTTGTTCACCGGGTGTTGCTCTGTTTGCTTCGGCTGCTCCGGCTGCTTCGGCTGCTATGAAAGTTGCTTCGTCTTGTTGTTCACCGAGTGTTGCTCCGGCTGCTCCTTCTGCTATGAGAGTTACTCCGTCTTGTTGTTCTTCGGCTTGTTGTTGTTCGGGTGTTGCTCTGTTTGCTCCGGCTGCTCCTTCTGCTATGAGAGTTACTCCGTCTTGTTGTTCTTCGGCTTGTTGTTGTTTGGGTGTTGCTCTGTCTGCTCTGTCTGCTCCTTCTGCTATGAGAGTTGCTTCGTCTTCTCTGTCTTGTTGTTCACCGAGTGTTGCTCTGTTTGCTCCGGCTGCTCCTTCTGCTATGAGAGTTACTCCGGCTGCTCCGGCTTCTGTTCTATTTATCAATGGAGTTGGAGGTGCCATAGGTATTACCGAAATATTAAGGGTTGGATGCGGGTGTGACATTGCTGAAATTTCTTTCTTGATCTCTATTATTTTTTTTACTATATTTTTAGTTTGCTCAGAAACAGGTTGTCTTAAAATTTCGTGTTTGACATCATTAAATTCTGGATGTTCAGACATTATAATTCCATCTATATAATGTAATACTTCTTTGTGGTGTATTGGTCCTGTGTCTAATATATTTCTGCTTGACTCAATAAGTTGTGTGAAAATATTACTATGATTATTGTTTCCTAATTTTTTTATTTCTTCACTTAATCTATTATTTATCAATGTTTCTGCATATTTATCTAATGCATCATAAAATTCATTTTCTTTTTCTTGAGTTGAATCTAAAGCAAGCTCAGGGAAATGACGGAGCTTAAGTAGAATTTCTTGATTATCCCTTAAAATAGCAGTTTGTTTAATTTGTTGTAGTTGATATAGAGAATGTGGAATTTGCGCTCCTAATAACATCTTCATAGCTTCAAAATTTTTACATTTTATTGCTGTATTCATTAAATCGACTGTATCTTCTTGTCTAAAATTTTGTGTTTTTTGCAAAGTTTCTAAATATAAAGCTAGTAATATAGAATTATTGCTCTCTATTGCTCCTTTTATATCATCAATTCTAATATTTACTCTTTCGTGAAATATTTTTGCTAATAATGGATTTTCTTTTACTTCAAAAAAAATTTTTGTAATAAAGTTTCTAATTTGAGGATCCTCTAAATCTTTATCTGTATATTGATTAAGGATTTCTCGTAACAATTCTTCTTGTTCGTTTATTGCTGCATTTTTTATTAATGATTTGCTAAAGTCTTTTAATCTTAGAAGTATAGTTCTTATTAAGCCAATATCTTTTCCCTTTGCAGCTTTAGTTAATAATTGTAATATTAATTTCTTATCTAATGACATAACATGGCCTACAAATAGATCTTTATCATATAAATCATCCATTTTAGTATCATCCTTGTTAAGAAAGTTGATAATATCATTTCTTGAAATATCTTTTGGAGTACCATGCCTTAAATAATTGTTTATCCTAGATAGATTAAGTGAATGCCATGGCACCCCGCCAAGCCCTGATCTTATAGTTGATTCATTTATAACAACTCCAGCTCTATCAGTTCCAGCTCTATCAGTATTTTGAGTGTTACGGGCTAAATGATTATCTGTTTTATTTCGTTGCAAAAAGAAGTTAGTATTTTCTACTTGAATATCAGTAATTTGAAGTTTTGTTGTTCTCCTCGGTCCAAAAGTTGGTGAATTATCTTGTTTGGTAATATTTTGTTTGTCATAACTAGCTATTTTTGAATATATACCTGCATTTGTGTTAGATTGTGATTCTTGTAATTTTGGTCTTGTTTGTTCTATGTTGTGTGGCATATCCTACCTATATTAAGTTATGAATATACAATATCATAAAATTACACTCATAAAAAGAAAAATATCTGAAAATATTTGTTTTTTCTATAATAAGTAATATTTTATTATAAATTATATTGTTGAAACTTCTAATATGTAGCTATTTATTATGTAGTTGATAAAAAATTTTTTAAATAATGATTTATTTATATATATTATATTTTCCTTATCTAACTTATATATTTGTTTTAAATTACTCTCTTAAATATTTTTACAGTTTAAATAATTTATTTTCTTAATTTGGTAATATATTTCTATTGAGAGCTAAATTCTTAATTTAGTTCCAAACTTATTTACGTTTTGAGTAATTATTGATTAATAAATTTTTTAAATATCAGATTTATTACATATAAAATGAGTATTTCTGCTAAATTTACGTAATAAATATTTTTTATAGAAAATTTATGTTAAGATATCCATGTCTTGAAGGTCTCTTTTCTCTCTTTTTTAAGGATTTTTTTTACATCACTTCTCCAAGTGCATTTATGAATTTTGGTACTGTTTTATATTAAGTAATATCCGGGCTTTTTGTTCTTGTTTCTATTGCGCTTTTTGGTTTTAAAATTTTTTTCTAGGCTTTTCTTTCCTAGCTCCATTAAAATGTTGCTTGTGAAGTAATCGGATTATTTTTGAGAATTGTATAGATTGTTATCTATAAGATTGCAATTCATCTTTTGATGGAGGTTTATTAGATTTTTCTTCTTCTTTATCTCTAAATCTCTTTCTACTTGATTACAAAGGATAAAACCTGTTTTGGGGTAGTGTGTTCTTAGAACCAGTGTAATTTTTGGTATTATTAGATGGTTCTATTTCTATAGTAATATCATTATTTATAAATTTGAGTTATGTTTAATATATAATAAAATTACACTCATAAAAAGAAAAATATTAATAAATATTTCTAGTTAACTAATATGTTTCTTAGTTTTAATTTAAAAATATATTTAAATTATTTGTTACTAGGGATTTCTGCCTTGATCTTCTTTTTCTTTTAGCATATCTAATTTTAATTCCAATTTAGAGTATGTTTAAAACCTGATTGTTATATAGATAAAGATGTATCATTTTTTAGATTACTCGGACAAAATTTACTTTTCCATTTTTGATATTCTATGTGTGTTTTGCTCTTTTTATTATGAGAGAGTGATGTATTACAATTTATAGTAGGTGGTGGTTGTTCTGGATTGCTAGTTTTGTTTAAACCAACCCTATTAGATCTAACATACATTGAGTATACTGCTGCTCTACTCCTTGCCTCAGCTAATTTTTTTGGCCCTAGTGGAGGGACAAAAATTTTATCAAGTTTTTCTTGTGAAAAATTACCAACTCTTCTATGCTTGCAGCATTATCATTTAATAAAAGAGTTGGTTTATTTGCTCTATTTGATTCTTCTAAATCTTTTCTAGTTAATGGAGTACTTGCTGCTTCTTTTCTCATATCCTTACCTATATTTAGTTATGAGGATAATAATCACAAAAAAAAGATGATGTAAAATTTATTTTGTTTTTTGCATAAATAAAGTTAGCTCAGCAATAGTTAGCCCGAATTTTTTTAAATATGATCTGTTAATTACAACTCCGTCATTTAGTTGCCACATCCAATCGTCAAATTTAATACGAAACACTCTGCCATCAATTGTTAGATCCATCTGATATTTCCAGCTTGCGGCATTTCCTGCCACTTTTCCTGTTGCTTTATTAATAATATCTATTGCTTCTCCTTGGTAGTTATTATTTTCTAATTTAGTTATTTTCCATATTCTTTGTTCTTTTTTGCCATCATAATAGCTAAAATCTTCGGTTAAAGTTCCTATATTACCTTCCCAAGTTCCTACCATTTTAACATCAAATTTTTTGACAATATTACCCCGCCAATCCTGAATAATTCCCCAACCATTAATTTTTCCATTAAAAAATTCTTCTAATTTTAATTGAGGTGTATGGTTTTTATATTGAGATATATTCATATTGTTACAGCTTAAAAGGATAAATAATAGATTAATTAAAATTAAATATTTAAATTTCATATTGTTTTTTTTGCAAAATTAATTTTGTTAAAATAATAATGGCGGATATTTTTATAAAGCAAGGTAATAATGCATAATAAAAATTCAATATTTTGCCAGTAGATAATAAACCTGACTTATAACCTGATTTTTCTAAAATAGGTAAAATTATTGCAGCTGAAATTCCTAAAGCTAATTTACTGATTAAAGTTAATAATGAAAAATTAATAGCTGTATTTTCAGAGTTCTTTTTAAGTAAATCTGATAAAATCGCTGGTGGTAATATTAAATCCGCTGCAAATGCTAAGCCAGAAAAAATGCAAATAATTGCAAATTCCAGAATTTGCTTTTCTTCTAAAAAATAAGCGAAAATAAATGATAAAACAGCTAAAATCATTGCTGCTAACCAAGTTTTATATTTACCTTTTTTTGCTGCTAATTTATGCCATAGGGGCATTGCTAATATCGCGGCAATAAAATATAAGCTAAGAAATAAGCCAGAGTAATTCTCGGCATTTAATTTGTCTCTTACAAAAAACATGAATAAAATTGCTGGTATAACTGAGGCAGTTATGCTTATTAGAAATATTATGAAAAATGATTTATGTTTTTTTAAATTTCTAAAAAATATTTTAAATTTAGCTTTTTTATTATTTTGATATTTTGTTGCTGATAATTTGTAAAAAAATAAAGAGCTAGTTAAAATAGCCAATAAGATAAAAATTATGCTATAGATTTGCATTGCAAATTTTATTTCATATTTAATCGCTAAAATAGTAGGGGTTATTGCAGCCAGTAAAAGCCCTATTAATGACATTATTTCTCTTGCTGCTGTTATTATGGTTTTTTCTTTTTTTATATTACTAAAATAGCTTCCAAGAGATTGAAAATTTATGGTAACTATACTGTAACTTGTGGTGGTTAAAAGCAGAGATAAAAAGAACCATAATTTTATATAATTATTATTAGGAACAAATATTGAGGCAAAGCTTATGGTAAAAATAATAAAGCTAAAAAATATGGTTTTTTTATAATTGTTCCAATATTTATCGCTTATATGACCAATTATGGGGTCTTGGAAAGCATCAATAACTCTGATAATTAACAGAGAAATACCAATAAAATTTAAAGAGAGATTATATTGAGTAGCGTAAAAATCAGGTGCAAAAATATAAAGAGGTAAATTTGCAAATGCCAAGGGTGTTGCTAAAATGCTATAGAAAAATAAGGAACTTTTAGAGATGTTTTTATTCATTTATCTTTAGTAAATCTTTTCTTATATTTGGTTCAATTGTATTTTCTCCAAGCCAAATATTAAAAAAATATTTGCTAAATTCAGGGTCGTTTATTTCTCCTAATTTAATTTTAGAATTGTAAAATATTGTTTTGTCTTTTGATTTTACCCCAATTAATATTTGGTTTTTCTTTATATCAGGAATAATTTTTGCTAATTTATTCTGCCATGAATTTATTTTTTGTTGATTTGTAAAATTTTGTCTTATTATTAATTTAATCGAGCTTTCTATTATTTTTTCTTTGTTAATATCTTTGTTATATTTTAATTTAAGAGCCATTTCATTTTCATTATATTTGTTATTAAAAAGATAGATATCATAGATTTTCCACATGAGAAATTTAAATTCTGATTGTGAAGAAAATTGAAAATCAGGGTGGTTTTTTTTTGCTAATAGAGGAAGATTTTCATTAGCATTTAGGGATAAAGAAAAAAATATAAAAACGCTGCTTAAAAATTTCTTAAGCATGATTTAATTCAATTTGCATGACATTTATTCTTTGTGATTCAAAACCTGCTATGCAGCTTGCAAGATATAATTCCCATAATTTAATAAAAGAATTATCAAAACCTAATTTTTTAATTTCAGCTTGTTTGTTTTGAAAGTTAATTAGCCACTCTCTAAGAGTTTTGGCATAATCTTGTCCGAAATAATAAGGTGTTTTACATTCTAAGCCTGATTTTTTAGCTGCTTGCGTGAAAAGATTTTCAGTGGGTAACATGCCGCCAGGAAAAATAAAGCTACGAATTAAATCTCCTGATTTATTGTATTTTTTGAAATATTTTTCATCTATTGTAATGGTTTGTATAATTGCTTTTCCTGATTGATTGAGCAGTTCTTTTATTTTAGAGAAATAGGTTTGCCAATATTTTTTGCCAACAGCTTCAAACATTTCAATAGAAATTATATAATCATATTTGCTTTTTTGAATGCGATAATCTTCAAGGCTAATTTCTGCTTTATTATTTAAGCGAGATTTAGCAAATTTATGTTGTTCTTCAGAAAGTGTTATAGCCTTTATATCATAAGAACCTGTATTAAGAGCCGCTTCTGCAAAGCCTCCCCAGCCACATCCTATCTCAAGGATTCTACCTGATTTTTTTGGTAATTTAGCTAAAATATTTTGATATTTATTTTTTTGAGCTAATTCAAGTGAGTCATTGCTATTTTTATAGATGGCTGCAGAGTATGTTAAAGATTTATCAAGCCATAATTTGTAAAAATTATTACCTAAATCATAATGAGCTAAAATATTTTTTTTGCTTCCTTTAAGGCTGTTTAATTTTAATAAATATTTAAGGCGATTAGCAAGGCTTTGAAATTTGCTGCCAAAAATATATTTATTGAGAATTTCTTCATTTTTTAAACATAAATTTAATAATGATGTTAAATCTTCGGTTTCAATTGATCCATCTTGGTATATTTCTGCAAAACCAACATCTCCTTTATAAATGAGTTTTTTGATTGCTTGCCAGTTATTTAATTTAAATTTAATGGGCTCTTTATTTTTGGAGTTGCCAAAAATATAGCTTTTTCCTTCAGGGCTTATGAAATTAAGAGAGCCATTTTCTATTTTTTCTAATGATTTAAAAAATGAATTAGAAATTCTGTTTTGTAGCATGATATTCCCTTAAATTTTAGTTATTATCTATAGTTGAATTTTAATTAAAAGTAATTTTTAATTCTTGCTGAATCTTTTTTTTAGTTGCTTCGGTTTTTTGTGATATTTTACGGATTTACTAACTAATTTAAGAGCTTGAAAATGGATCATAAAGACGGTTTTTATATTAATTAGGGGGTGTTTTAAAAATAAAATAAGTAGGTTTTTATTATTAAAATCTATTAACCTACCTTTTAATGAGGTGATTAGTAATTTTTCATTTTTGGAGTTATAATAATCTATTTCTATATTTAAGATGTTTTTTACATTATTAAAATTAAAGCGAAATTTATAATATCCCTCTCTTTTAAAAAAAGGCGAAACATGAAATAATTTTTTTGTTTCTAAGCATTTATTTATCGTTATTTCTGATTTGTCTGAATTGTAGCTTAGATATGAATGGGTTTCGCCAAATGTGTTGTTCACTTCTGAAATTACTGCTCTTAAATTATGATTATTATCAAGACATAACCAAAAACTTACCGGGTTAAATACATAGCCAAAAATTCTTGGCATAGTAATTAATGTGATGTTTTGGCATATATTTTCAAGTTGATTTTCTTTTAAAATATCCTGATGCCATTTACTGCAATCATTGTTTTTTCGGTCACCATGATCCTTGTCGTAAAAGCTAAATAATGCGAATTTATTGCGAGAAAAAATTAAATTATTTGCTAAATTTTTTATTTCTTTTAGAGATAGGGCTAAATAGTAAATTGAATAGTTAAATTTATTTATTTTAGGACTCAATCTTTTATGAAAGATTTTTCCTATTAATAATTTATGTGTTTTAGGCTGCATTTTGCACCCATGGAATTTTTGCTTTAAATAATTTAGCAACATTAACAGCACTTAATAATCCATCTTCATGAAAGCCATAACGTTGATATGCACCAACAAAATAGCAATTATTATCTCCTTGCAGAGATGATATCTCTTTTTGAGCTTTTATTGCTTTCTGATCAAATATTGGATGGCTAAAAAAATGCTCGTTTATTATCATTTCCTTTTTTGGTTTTCTATGTGGGTTTAAAGTTATTATTAGGGGTTGTTGGCTTTTTAGATTTTGTAAATTATTCATCCAATAGCTTAAAGATAATTTATCTGAATCTCCTTCATTAAGATAGATCCAGCTTGACCATGCTTTTTTATTTTTGGGCATAAAGCTTATATCTTGATGTAAGATTACTTTATTATTTTGATATTTGAATTTTCCTAGAATTTCTTGTTCTCTTTGGCTGGGTTTTTGAATGATCTCAAGGGCTTCATCTGCGTGGCAAGCAAAAATAACTTTATCAAATTTATAGGTTTTGTTATTTTGATCAGTAATTATTATTTCTTTGTTTTTTCTCTCTAATTTGATTATTTTAGAGTTTTTCTTGGTATTTTTAGAGAAATTATTGCTAAGTTTTTTGACATATTCTTTGCTTCCTCCAGAAACTGTATACCATTGTGGCTGGTTTGTGACAGTAAGTAGACCATGGTTTTCAAAGAATTGTAGAAAAGTTTTCGCCGGAAATTTCAAGATTTTATTATGTGGGCAACTCCAAATTGATGCGCCCATTGCCAATAAATAATAATCTCTAAACCATGAGCAAAAATTATGTTTGTTTAGATATTCTTCTAAAGTTAAATCTGATTTTGAAGCTAGATATTTTGGTGCTAAATTATTAAATCTAATAATATCTTTAAGCATTTGATAAAATTTAATATTTAATAAGTTTTTTTTCTGAGCAAAAATATTTAATAATGAATTAGAACCATATTCTAATTTACCATTAGTTATTGATACCCCAAAAGACATATTACTTTTTTCGGTTTTTACATCCAGATATTTGAATAAAGCTGTTAAATGAGGGTAATTTTTATGATTAAATACTATAAATCCTGTATCAACTGGATTTGAGTTTGCTGTAACTGTTCTGCTGTGTCCGCCTAGGTAATTTTCTTTTTCAAATATTGTTAAATCGTGATATGGGTTAAGTAGATAGCTAATAGCTAATCCTGAGATTCCTGTTCCTATTATTGCAATTTTCATAAATCTAGATTAGTTGATAGTTAATTATTAATTTTTTTTAAAGTGACAGGATTTATTTTTAAAACAACAGGAATAGCGATGAAATTTTTAGAATCAATATTTGATTCTAATCTCAAAGTATCTGGTGTTGAAAATATTCCTGATACTCCTGTTTTATTTGTAGCAAATCATTTTACTAGAAGTGAAACATTTATTTTGCCTTATATGATGCATAAAGCGCTTGGTAGAAAGGTGAGATGTTTGGCAGATAAAAATTTATTCGTGGGTGGCCTGGGCACTTATTTGGAATCTATGGGAACAGTAGCAACTGATAACCCTAAAAGAAATAACATTATTATAGGTGATTTGCTTGCTAATAAGAATGACTGGATAATCTACCCGGAAGGGGTGATGGTTAAAAATAAAAGAATTATTAAAAAATCAGCAAATTATTTTATTCAATTTCCTGATGGTAAAACAAAAAGGGTTAAAACTGGAGCGGCAGTTCTTGCGATTCAAACGGAATTAATAAAAAAACAAATTTTTAATCTTGGGATAAGGCAGGAAGAGGATAAAATTCAGGAAATTAAAAATGAATATTTTATAGGTGATAAAGAAAATATCTCTCCTAAAAACTTACATATTGTGCCAATTAATATTAATTATTATCCTATTAGGCCTGGTAAAAATAAAATTAAAAATATAATAGAAAAATTTATTTCAGATTTACCAAGTAGAATTGCCGAAGAGCTAGAAATAGAAGGTAATTTAATAACAGGTTCTGAAGTAACAATTAGTTTCGGTCATGCTCTTAATATTTATGATGAGCTTAGAAATAATAGACGCTTAATATATAAATTGCCTATTTTTACTAGCGAGCAAAGAAATAAATTACTGATTAATTTTTATAGATATCGTTTAACTACGAAATTTATGTCACTAATTTATGAGAATGCGGCTATTAATATGGATCATCTTTTTGCTTGTTCATTATATTATGTTAACCAAGCTAAAATAAAAAGATCAGCACTCAAAAATTTAATTTATGTAAATGCAAGAGATATTAAGAAATTAGGTAAATTTCAGTTACATCATTCTGTAGATACAAATTTAATGAAATTATTCATGAATAATAATAACATTTACTATGATTCTGTTTTTAAATTAGCTACAGAGCAAGAAATTATTAGGAAGGATCAAGAAAATTATTATGTTAATTTAGATAAATTTAATAATTTCAATGATTTTCACTATGGTAGATTAAAAAATACTTTAAAGATTTTTGTAAATCAGCTGGAGAAATTCCCTATTTTAACAAAAGTTTTTAAAGCTAATGGTAGGCTTTCAGTAGAAAAGCTTAAAGATAAAACATTTAAGCTTATTTTGCGAAGTGATGAAAAGGAATATTTTGATGATTATAAAAGATTTTTTGATAATAATGAGTCAAAGCCCAGAGAGGTAGGGGCCCCTTTCTTTTTGCAGGCTAAAAACAATAAGATAGGTGTAGTTTTATGCCATGGATTTAAAGCTTCTCCAGCAGAGGTGAGGGAGTTAGCTGATTTTTTACATAAAAAAAATATGAATATTTATGCAGTGCGTTTAAAAGGCCATGCAACTGCTGCAATTAATATGAACGAGGTGAAATGGCAAGATTGGTATATATCTTTTTTAAAAGCCTATATAGCTCTTAAACAAAAATGTGAATATGTTGTTGTTATTGGTTTTTCAACTGGTGGTTTGTTGGCATTGCTTCATAGTGCTTTTAGGCAAGGTGAGACTGATGCAGTGATTTCTGTTAATGCTGCAATTAAATTAAATGATATCAGAGTTAATTTTGTGCCAACGGTTAATTTTTGGAATGAAATGCTTGATAAATTTCATAGTAAAAAGGGAAAAAAAGAATATATTGAAGATAAACCTGAAAATCCTCATATTAACTATAGTAAAAATTATTTATCTGCTGTTGAAGAACTATCTGATCTCATGGCTGAATGTAAAAAGAATTTAAGTAAAATTTCTGCGCCTACACTAATAATTCAAGCTGATAAAGACCCAGTTGTAAACCCTAAAAGTGCCAAAATTATATATGAGAACATTAAAACAGAAAGAAAAGAAATATATAATTTTAGAGCAGATAATCATGTAATTATTTCAAAATATAACCCTAAATTATTTAACAAAATTGCTGATTATATAGAATTCCAACAGAAAAATATAAGTTATAATGATGCAAAAAATTAAAGTTAAAAATCCAATTGTAGAAATGGATGGTGATGAGATGGCTAGGGTGATGTGGCAAGAGATTAAGCAAAAATTAATTTTACCTTTTTTGGATTTGCCTATTGAATATTTTGACCTTGGTATCAAACATCGTGATTTAACAGAGGATCAAGTTACTATTGATGCTGCTAATGCCACAAAAGATATTGGTGTTGCTGTTAAATGTGCTACAATTACTGCAACTAAAGCTCGGCAAGAAGAATTTTTACTAAAAAAAATTTATAAATCTCCAAATGGTACTATTAGAAATATTATTGGTGGTACAGTTTTCCGTGAGCCAATTTTAGTAGCTAATATTAAGCCTGTAGTTAAGAATTGGAATAAAGCTATAATAATCGGTAGGCATGCTTTTGCAGATCAATATAAAGCACATGATTTTTATATAAAAAAAGGCTCTAAAGTAAGTTTAAAAATTGAAGATAAAAATGGTGTTAGAGAAGAATTAATAAATGATTTTCAAGATTCTTCTGGTGTTGTGCTTGGTATGTTTAATCTAGAAGCTTCAATTAAGAATTTTGCTTATTCTTGTTTTAAATTCGCTTTAGATAAAAAATGGCCTTTATATTTTTCTAGTAAAAATACTATTTTAAAACAGTATGATCAGCTTTTTGTTGATATATTTGCTGATATTTATAAAAAAGAATTTGCAGATGAATTCATGGCAAATAATATTTCTTATCAACATCGATTAATTGATGATATGGTTGCTTTTGCTTTAAAAAGTGAAGGTGGATTTATTTGGGCTTGTAAAAATTATGATGGTGATGTGCAATCTGATAATTTAGCTCAGGCTTTTGGTTCTCTTGGTTTGATGAGCTCTGTTTTGGTAAGCGTAGATGGTAACATAAAGCTTGCAGAAGCAGCGCATGGAACTGTTACTAGACATTACCAGCAGCATAAAAATGGTAAAGCTACCTCAACAAATCCTATTGCTTCAATTTTTGCTTGGAGTAGGGCTTTGTTACATCGTGCTAAATTAGATGCAAATCAAGATCTGTTTAATTTTAGTAATAAAATTGAGAAGCTGGTTCTAGAAATTGTTGAATCAGGATTTGTTACTAAAGATCTTGCCAATTTAATAGGTGCTAAGAAATTTGTAACTATGTCTGAATTTATAGATAAAATTTCTTTAGAAATGCAAAAATAAATTATTTTGCCGCTGTTTTATTAAAGTGAAGAGGATATTTATCAGTGGTATTTTTAAACTGTTCTGCTTGAGGATAGGCTTCTTTTTTTTCGCTTATATTAGGCCATTTTTCTGAAAATGCCTTATTGATTTTTATGAATTCAACCAAATCCTCTGATTCTGGTTTTATTGCATCAATTGGACATTCTGGCTCACAAACACCGCAATCAATACATTCTTCTGGATTAATTACTAGCATATTTTCACCTTCATAAAAGCAATCTACTGGGCAAACTTCTACACAATCAGTATATTTGCATTTTATACATTTATCAGTAACTACATATGTCATTTTAATCTTTGTTTTTTATGTTTAATTAAAAATATATTTATTCTCATTAAAAATATATTAAAAGTTAAAACTAGCAATGTAAAGAATGATATTAATAAAGGCTTTAGCATTGATGAATGGATTGCAATTCCATCTTTTCTTAAAATGCTTGCAGGTTGATGCAAGCTATTCCAAATTTCTACAGAAAATTTAATTATAGGAATATTTATGAATCCTATTATGGCAAGAGCTGCAGCAATTTTTGACCCTGTTATGATATTAGAATATGATTTATATAAAATTATATATGAGACATAAAGAAAAAATAATATTAACATTGAAGTTAATCTAGCGTCCCAGACCCACCAGGTTCCCCATATTGGTTTGCCCCAAAAGGAACCAGTAACAAGGGTTATTAATGAAAAAATACAGCCAATAGGAGCTAAACTAATAGAGCTAAGTGTAAGAAGAGGTGTTTTATAGATGAAGCTTAAGACACTAAGAGATGCAATAATGGTGTAAATAAGTAGTGAGAGCCAAGCTGATGGAACATGTATATACATAATTTTAACAGCATTGCCTTGTTGGTAATCATTAGGTGAGGTTAAAATGAAAAATAAGCTAGTTACAAATAATGCAAAAAGTAAAATATTCATTTTATATAGATGATTATTGCAAAAATTTTGATAATTTTGTGGAGTGATTTTAAAAATCATTATTTTTGGTAAACTAAATTTTTAAAAATATCTTCAATATCTGTTTCTTGAGTATTTATATCAATTATTTCAGCGTTATTTTTTGCTAATTTATTAATAAGTCTGTCATATTCTAGATTTTCGGTTTTATATTTAATTGAGACTATATTGTTGTTTATTGTAATATCACCAAATTCTTTGAGGTCTTTTTCTATTTTATTGGAGGATTTTTTTAAGGTAATGTTTAGGGTTTTTACGCCAAATATTTTTTTTAAGTTTGATTTTTTGTCATTAGCTATAATTTCTCCTTTATTGATGATGGCAATTTGGTCGCATAATTCTTCTGCTTCTTCCAAATAGTGAGTGGTAAGAATAACTGTTTTGCCATTTTTGTTAAGTTTACTGATATATTCCCATAATTGATCTCTTAATTCTACATCAACTCCTGCAGTAGGCTCATCTAAAATGATTATATCTGGATTGTGAACTAAGGCTTTACCAACTAGGAGACGTCTTTTCATTCCACCTGATAAAGTTCTAGGTTTAGCAGTTGCTTTATCTGTTAAGCCTAAAGCTTTGATTATTTCGTTGGTTCTTCTTTGATTTTTGGCTATACCGTAATAGCCAGCGTAAATTTCAAGAGTTTCTTTTACGTTAAAAAATGGATCCATAACTAATTCTTGCGGAACAATTCCTAAACAATTTTTTGCATTTATTTTGTTTTTATCAAAATCATGACCCATAATATTTATTTCTCCTGAATCTTTAGTAACAAGATCTGCTAAGATATTTATTATGGTGCTTTTTCCTGCGCCATTTGGGCCAAGTAAACCAAAAAAGGATCCTTTTTCTATTGTAAGGGAAATGTTATTTAATGCTTTAACATTACCTGATTTAGTTTTGTATGTTTTATATAATTGATTAAGTTTTATGGCTTTTGTCATTATTTAAGTGCTTCTTCAAGCTCACCATTTTCTTGCATTTCTCTTATTATGTCACATCCTCCTATAAATTCACCATTTACATATAATTGTGGGATTGTTGGCCAGTCTGTGAAATCTTTTATGGCTTGACGCATTTCTTCATCTTCTAGAATATTAACATCGGTAAATTCTATGTTGAGATTTTGTAATGTTTTAGCAACAAAGGCTGAAAAGCCACATTGAGGAAAGGTTTTGTTACCTTTCATGAAAAGAACTATTTTGTTGTTTTTGATTAAATTTTCAATTTCCTGGAATTTTTCTTGCATAATATGTAAATAAATTTAAGAAGTTTTTATCATTTATATATAAATAATTCAAGATCAAGTTTTGTTATTTATTAAGTTTTTAACCAAATTTTAAGAGTGAAATTATGAAAAAAATTTTTATCCAAATTTTATTTTTGCTAATTTTTAGTAATTCATACGCATTTAGTTTATCTGATGCATTAGGTAAAATAGAGGACCAAGCTAGAGAAAAGGTAAAGAAAGATGGCTCAGTTTCTTTGGATAATTTAATAGATTCTATAAAAAAAGAAGCAAATGACAAAATAGCTAAGATTGAAGAGAAAGTAAATGGTCAGATTGATTCTGTATCAGGTAAAGTTAAGGCTTCAATTGAAGAATTTGAAGATATAAAAGATAAATCAGAATTTTACTTATTATTATTTAAGATCGTTAGTGCGATTTTTTCTTGCAGCATAATATTGATAATATTTTTTATATTTAAATTATATAGAAGAGTAAGCCGATTGTTGCAGCTATTTGAAAATATTAAAAATTATAAAGATATTGAAAAAAGATTAACTAATTTAGAAAAATTAGTGGAAAGAAAATCTTAAAGCGCCTCTGTTTTTAAGGTTACTGCATGGAGTCTTTCTTTGAGAGGTTCTTTAAGAGATTTCATTACTAGTTGATGTTGCTTTACGCGATTAAGATTTTTAAATTTTGCAGATTTAATAGAGACAGAAAAGCTATAACCGTCACCCATTTGATCTGTTACATTAATAATGCTATCAGGGAATGATAATTCTAGTAATTCTGTTATTTCTTTTTCATTTATTTGCTTCATGTTTTTTTTTGATATATAAATAGATTTCAATAGGAAAAAGAGGTTAAATGAAATTAAAAAAATATCAAACCATTATTATAAAAATTGGTTCTTCGCTAATAGTAGATAAAAACAGATCAATGCGAATTAAATGGCTGAAATCTCTAGCTCGTGATATTAAGAGATTGCAAAAAAATGGCCATAAGGTTTTGTTAGTTTCCTCGGGAGCAATTGCAAGTTCATGTAAAAAATTAAAAACTGATCCTAATATGTTATCAATAGCTGAAAAGCAAGCTTATGCAGCTTATGGTCAGGCTATATTAACTGAGAAGCTTGGAAGGATATTTGCCAAAGCTAAATTAAATATTTCTCAAATTTTAGTTACTTCTGATGATTGTTATATTGATAAAAGGAAGGCTAATATTAAAAATTGCCTTGATAATTTGTATAAAATGAATGTGATACCAGTTATAAATGAAAATGATGTGGTGGCAATTGAGGAGATTAAATTCGGTGATAATGATGGTTTGGCAGCAGAAATTGCTATTTTAGTTAAGGCAGATTTGTTGGTTTTAATGTCAGATGTTGATGGCTTATATGATTATGATCCTAAGTTAAATAAAAATGCTAAAATCATAGCTTTTCCTTGCAGTGAGGATTCTATGTTGTTTTCCAGTGTAAAGAAAACAAAGAGTTATTATGGAACTGGTGGCATGTATAGTAAGCTGCAATCAGCTAAGAAAGCTAATGAAAAAAATATAGATGTTATAATAACAAAGGGTTCTGGAAGAAGGCCTTTATATTCACTTGAAAAGAAGAAGCTTTTTAGTCTATTTAAAGCCAAATCTTCAAGATAATCTTCTTGACTATTTTGTTTGCAAGGATTATAAATTACGCCTGTGTAATAAACAATTAAAAACCTATTATCAATTTCAATATGGCTGGTAAATCAAAGAAAAATATACTTATAAAATTAGTTAGCTCTGCTAAGACTGGTTTTTATTATGTAAAAAAGAAAAATCCAAAGCAAATCACCGAAAAAATGAGCTTCAAGAAATATGATCCTGTAGCTAAAAAGCATGTTTTGTTTAAAGAGCAAAAATTATCAAGTTGAGAGGTTTTTTGATGAGTGATGTAAAGTTAAAATCTAGACCTTTATCGCCCCATTTAACGATTTATAAGCCGCAAATCACATCTGTGCTTTCTATTTCACATAGGATAGCGGGTTTTTTTCTTTATTTAGGTTTGTTGTTTTTAAGCTGGTTTGTAATTTTTAGTAATTTTCAGGAATTTTTTATATCTGAATATTACATATCATTTTTTAGCTTCTTTTTCGCCAATATTTTAGGTAAGATTGTATTGTTCTTTTGGGTTTTAGCTTTTTATTATCATTTTTGTAATGGTATTAGACATTTATTCTGGGACATAGGTAAGGGCTATTCAATTAAATCTGTTAAAATATCTGGCTTGATAGTTATCGCTGCTAGCTTAATATTAAGCTTTTTAAGCTATTATTATGGTGTAATTAAATTGGTGCAATAATGTCAGAAAATTTTAAAAATTTTAATAAATTAGGTTCTGCTCATAATGGTTTGTATCATTGGTTGTTTCAAAGAATTACAGCCATTGCTTTAATACCTTTGGCTATATGGTTTACATCTAAGCTTATTTGTATTGCAGGATGTAACATGAGTTATGAAAATATAATTTCTTCTAAGTTAAACCTTGTTTTATTTGCTAGCATATTAATAATTATGCTTATTCATTCTGCATTAGGTGTAAGGGTAATTATTGAAGATTATGTTTCCTGTAAATGTGGTAGCAAGATGCTTATAATTTTTGTAAATCTATTTGCATGGTTTACGGCAATATTTTTGTTTTTCGCTTTTATTAAAAATTTTGTGGCTATTATCTAATGGGTTATAATGTAATTGAACATGAATTTGATGTTGTAGTAATTGGAGCTGGTGGTTCAGGCTTAAGAGCTACATTAGGAATGGCTGAAGCAGGTTTGTCAACTGCTTGTGTGTCAAAAGTATTTCCAACAAGAAGCCATACAGTTGCAGCCCAAGGTGGTATATCTGCTGCACTTGCTAATATGGGTCGTGATGATTGGAGATGGCATGCATATGACACAATTAAAGGTTCAGATTGGTTAGGTGATCAGGATGCAATTGAGTATATGTGTAAAAACGCACCTAAGGCAGTTGTAGAATTAGAGCATTATGGAGTTCCTTTTTCTAGAACAAAAGATGGTAAAATCTATCAAAGACCATTTGGAGGGATGACTACAGAATATGGTGAAGGTGATCCTGCGCAAAGAACATGTGCAGCTGCAGATAGAACTGGTCATGCAATTTTGCATACTTTATATCAACAAGCTCTTAAGAATAAGGCTAATTTCTTTATTGAATATTTTGCCCTAGATTTAATTATGGAGGATGGTAAATGTAAAGGATTGACTGCATTAAATTTAAATGATGGAACAATTCACATATTTAAATCACATATGGTAATTATTGCCACAGGTGGTTATGGAAGAGTGTATTTTTCAGCTACATCTGCTCATACATGTACAGGAGATGGAAATGCGATGGTTGCAAGGGCGGGTTTACCTCTTCAGGATATGGAGTTTGTTCAATTCCATCCAACAGGAGTTTATGGTGCTGGATGTTTAATTACAGAAGGAGCAAGAGGCGAAGGAGGCTATCTTGTTAATTCAGAAGGTGAAAGATTTATGGAGCGTTATGCACCTTCTGCTAAGGATTTAGCATCGCGTGATGTAGTTTCTCGTTCTATGACAATGGAAATTAATGAGGGTAGAGGTGTTGGTAAAGATAAAGACCATATATATTTACATCTTAATCATTTAGATGCTAAAATATTAGCAGAAAGATTACCTGGTATTTCTGAAACAGCAAAGATATTTGCTAATGTCGATGTTACTAAGGAGCCTATTCCTGTCTTACCAACAGTTCATTATAATATGGGTGGAATACCCACTAATTATAATACAGAAGTAATAACAGTTGATGCAAAAGGTAAAGAAAAAACAGTTCCTGGATTAATGGCAGTTGGTGAAGCAGGATGCGTATCTGTGCATGGAGCTAATAGATTAGGTTCTAATTCACTTCTTGATTTGGTTGTTTTTGGAAGAGCTGCAGCAATAAGAGCTAAAGAGATTTTAACTCCTAATATGCCACATAAGAAATTAAAAGAAGATTCTGTTTCTAAAGCATTAGAAAGATTTGATTCAATAATAAAATCTAAGGGTAAAGAGTCTGTTGCTGATATGAGATTACAGATGCAAAAAATTATGCAAAGACATGCGGCTGTATTTAGAAATGAAGAGATTATGTCTTCAGGTATTGGTAAATTAGCTAAATTATATGCATCAATCAATGATTTAAAGCTAACTGATAGAGGTTTAATTTGGAATAGTGATTTAGTTGAATTACTTGAATTACAAAATATGCTGCCACTTGCAATGCTTACTATTAAATCTGCTCACGATAGAAAAGAGAGCAGAGGTGCTCATGCAAGAGAAGATTTTATTGAAAGAAATGATGATGAATGGATGAAGCATAGTATGTCATTTATTGATTCTTTAGGAAATGTAGATATTAAATATCGTCAAGTTATCGGAGATCCTATGACTGATGAGATGAAAAAAATCCCTCCTAAGAAAAGAGTATATTAATTTAAATGTAATTTATAATGGTTGAATTTGCACTCCCGAAAAATTCTAAAATAAGTTCTAAAGGAAAAAATTTTAAGTGTGATGCTAAAAATGCAAAAAACTTAAAGCTTTTTAAAGTTTACAGATATGATCCTGAGGATGGTCAAAACCCTAGAATAGATTCATATGAAATTAATATGGATGAGTGTGGTCCTATGGTGCTTGATGCTATTGTTAAAATTAAAAATGAAATTGATCCAACGCTTACTTTCAGAAGATCATGTAGAGAAGGTATATGTGGTTCATGTGCTATGAATATAGATGGTACAAATACATTAGCATGTATAAAACCTATTTCTGAAGTTAAAGATGATGTTAAAATTTATCCATTGCCTCATATGGAAGTTGTTAAAGATTTAGTTCCAGATCTATCTACATTTTATGCTCAGTTAAATTCTATTCAACCATGGTTAAAAAATGATGAAAAAACTCAATCTGATAAAGAAAGATTACAATCTCCTGAAGATAGAGCAAAGTTAGATGGCTTATATGAATGTGTTTTATGTGCTTGTTGTTCTACATCATGCCCTAGCTATTGGTGGAATGGTGATAAATATTTAGGTCCTGCAATTTTGCTTCAAGCCTATAGATTTATTGCAGATAGTAGAGATCAAGAAACTGGCAAGAGATTAGATGATTTAAATGATTCTTTTAAATTATATCGTTGTCATACTATAATGAACTGTACTAGAACATGTCCAAAAGGGTTAAACCCTGCTAAAGCAATTTCTGCTATAAAATCGCTCCTATTAGATAAGCAAGGAATTTAGAATGATGGTTTCCTTGCAGATTATAGGGGGATTAATTTTACTTTTTTTAGGTGGTGAAGCGCTTGTAAGAGGAGCTGTAAAAATTGCCAGAGAATATAAAATATCCAAGCTAATTATAGGGGTAACAATTGTTGCTTTTGGAACTTCTAGTCCTGAATTATTAATCAGCTTGCAAGCAGCAATTAGAGAATCATATGATATTGCGCTCGGTAATGTAATTGGTAGCAATATAGCAAATATATTTTTAGTATTAGGTGTTGCGGCAATTTTATATCCTATATCAATTCAAAAAGAGTTAGTTAGATTTGATTTTCATTATATGTTAATAGCTTCTTTAATGTTATTTCTTTTTGTTATGACAGGTGTTGTAGGAAGGATTGAAGGCCTTGTTTTGCTCGGTATTTTAATTGTTTATACTTTATCAACACTCAAAAGACATAAAAAAAATAAAGATTCAGACATGTTAGCTCAGCAAGTAGTTGAGGTTGAGGAGCAAAATTTTTTTAAAATAACTAAAAAAAGAGCCATCATTATGGTTATTTTAAGTGTGGGTTTTTTAGGTTTTGGCGCGCATATCTTAGTAATAGGTGCAAGTGAATTAGCAAGAATGTTTAATGTTAGTGAAGCTGCAATTGCGGTTACTATTGTTGCAATTGGTGGTTCAGCTCCTGAGTTAGCTACATCAGTAATTGCTGCTTACAGAAAACATTCAGATATTGCAGTAGCTAATGTAGTGGGTAGTAATATATTCAATATATTGGGTGTTGTTGGTGTTACAACTCTAGTTACGCCCATTGTGTCAAGATCAACTTTATCTTTTTTTGATGTATGGGTTATGCTTTTTTCATCAATGTTACTATATAGTTTTGTTAGAAAGAAATATATAATTACAAGACTTAATGGTTTTTTATTTTGTGTGTTTTACGCTTTATATATAATTTGGCAATTTGCAAGTTAAATAATCATGCTTTCAAAGATACTTAATAAAAAATATAATTTTGATTTTTTTTCTAGTTATAAATATTTTATATTTTGTTCGGTTATTCTTGTTTTTATTTCCTTAGTTTTAGTATTTAGTAAAGGTTTCAATAAAGGCATTGATTTTGCTGGAGGAATCTTAATTGAGATTAGAAGTGATAAATCTCTTAATATAGCTGAATTGAGAAATATTTTAGACGGACTGGATATAGGTGATGTTTCTCTGCAGCAAATAGGTAGTGATAAAGATATTATGATAAGAGTAGGAGGAAAAAATATAGATGAAAAGATACAAATGCAAAAAATATCACTTATTAAAGATGCAATTAATAATAATTTTAGTGGAGTAGAATATAGAAGAGTTGATTTTGTGGGTCCTATAGTTGGCTCAGAATTAATTAAGTCCAGTGTAATTGCTCTATTTTGTTCTTTTGTTGCTATATTGTTTTATATTTGGATAAGATTTAATTATAGATTTGGCTTTGGTGCTTTGCTTGCTTTAATTCACGATGTTATACTAACATTTGGATTATTAATAATTTTGCAATTAGAATTTAATTTAACTGCAATTGCCGCTCTTTTAACCATAATTGGTTACTCTATTAATGATTCTGTAGTAATTTTTGATAGAATTAGAGAAAATTCTAGAAAATACAGAAGTTTATCTCAAAAGAAAATAATTGTAAAAAGCTTAAATGAAACTTTGAATAGGACAATTTTAACTGCATTAACTACCATAATAGCTCTATTAGCTCTTGTAATATTAGGAGGAGAGGTTTTGAAAACATTTAGTATTGCTGTTTTATTTGGAGTAATTGTGGGAACTTATTCCTCTATTTTTATTGCAACTACTACAATTCTTACTAAAAATAAGATTTAGTTTTTCTTTCTAAATATCTTTATTGACTTGATTTTAAGTGATTGTTAACCTAGCGCAAAAATCTTATATGAAAATATATCATAATCCACATTGTTCAAAATCTAGAGAGGCTCTTAAATATTTGCAAAGTCAAAATTTTGCATTTGAAATTATTGATTATATGAATGAAAAAATTTCTAAAGATGAATTAATAAATATTATTGATTTATTAAAGATTACACCTAGATCATTATTGCGAAAAAATGAAGAAATTTATAAAGAGCATAATTTATCTTCTCCAGATTTATCAGATGATGAGATAATAGAATTTATGTTGAAATATCATAAATTAATTGAAAGACCAATTATTGTAATTGAAAATAAAGCATGTATTGCAAGACCATTAGATAATTTAAAAGAAATGTTAAATGAATAATATTAACAAAGAACAAATAGAAAAAATTGCGAATTTAGCGCGTATTAAATTAAGTGATGCAGAAGCTATTAAATATGCAGATGATTTATCAGATATAGTTTCATGGGTAGAAAGTTTAAATGAATTAGATACTGAATCAGTCAAACCAATGATGTCTGTTGAAGCGGATCTGAAGATGCGAGATGATAATTCAGATGATGAAGATTATTCAAGTGATGTTTTAAAAAATGCTCCTGATAAAAAACTTAATTTTTTTGTTGTACCAAAATTTGTAGGTTGAAATGACTGAGATAACTAAATTAAAAATTTCCGAATTAACCCAAGCTTTAAAAGCAAAAAAAATTTCATCATTAGAAATAACAAAAGCTTATCTTGATAGAATTAAAAAATATGATGATAAACTTAATTCTTATATTTTGCTTTGTGAGGAGAATGTTTTGAAAGCTGCAAAATTATCAGATGAAAATTACAAAAATAATATTGCCAGAAATTTAGAAGGAATTCCTCTTGGAATAAAAGATCTGTTTTGTACTAAAAATGTAAAAACTACAGCTTGTTCTCATATATTAGATGGTTTTACACCACCTTATGAATCAACAGTTACTGATAATTTATGGCATGATGGAGCGTTGCTTCTTGGTAAATTAAATATGGATGAATTTGCTATGGGTTCAACAAATTTAAATAGTTATAAAGGTAAGGTCGTAAACCCAGTAAAAAAATCTAATTCAGATGAAGAATTAGTTCCAGGAGGTTCTTCAGGTGGAAGTGCTGCTGCCTTAGCTGCTGATTTTTGTGCAGCATCACTTGGAAGTGATACAGGAGGTTCAGTGCGTCAACCTGCTGCATTTTGTGGGGTTGTTGGAATAAAGCCAACTTATGGAAGATGTTCAAGATATGGTATGATTGCATATGCTAGCTCATTAGATCAGGCTGGAATTTTTGCAAGAGATGTTCAAGATGCTGGTATCGTTCTAAATTCAATATCTTCCTATGATGAAAAAGATTCTACATCATGTAAGCAAAAATCAGAAGATTTTCTTCAAGATTTAAATAAAGGAATAAAGGGTATGAAAATAGGCTTACCCAAGGAATATGAAATGGAGGGTATGAATCCTGATATTAAAAAAAATATTGAAGAATCAGTTAAAAAACTAGAAGGATTAGGAGCAGAAATAATTGATGTTTCTTTACCACATACTCATTATGGCGCTCCAACATATTATATATTAAGCACAGCTGAAGCATCTTCAAACCTAGCAAGATATGATGGAGTTAGATATGGATTGCGAGTTAGTGATAAAGGTGATTCATTAGAAGATTTATATAAAAATACTAGAGCTTTAGGTTTTGGAAATGAAGTAAAAAGAAGAATAATGCTTGGAACATATGTATTATCTTCTGGTTATTATGATGCTTATTATCGTAAAGCTCAAAAAGTTAGAAGGCTAATTGCCAATGATTTTGATAGTGTTTTTGATAAGGTTGATGCAATTATAACTCCAACTACACCAAATACAGCTTTTGGAAATAAAAAAAAATTATCAAATGTTGAAACCTACTATAATGATATATTCACAGTCCCTGTAAATTTAGCTGGTTTACCTGCTATTTCTATACCAGTTGGAGTTGATAGCAATAACTTACCAATAGGTGTGCAATTTATCACTCCAAAATTTAGTGAAGTTAAAATGCTACGAATAGCAAAATCATTAGAGGATGAGGTAGCATTTGATCGTTATAAATTAAATTTTAGATTTTAATATGGCTATTTTTGAAACTACGAAAAATAAATATGAGATTGTTATTGGGCTTGAGATTCATGCGCAAATAAATACAAAATCTAAGCTTTTTTCTAATTCAAATACTAAGTTTGGTGCAGAACCTAATAGTCAGGTATCATATGTTGATGCTGCAATGCCTGGAATGTTACCTGTTCTAAATAGAGAGGCAATTTTTAAAGCTGCCCAAACAGGATATGCTATTAATGCTAAGGTTAATTCATATTCTATATTTGATCGTAAAAATTATTTTTATGCAGATTTACCTCAAGGATATCAGATTTCTCAATTTAGCGATCCGTTGGTTGAGGGTGGTGCAATAAAAATTAAAACTAGTGAAGGCAATGATAAAATTATTAATATAACTAGAATTCACGTTGAGCAAGATGCAGGTAAATCAATTCATGATCAAAGCCCTGATTCAAGTTTTGTTGATTTAAATAGAAGTGGAGTACCATTGATGGAGTTAGTGACAGAACCTGAAATATCAAGTGCATTTGAAGCTGCTGATTTTGTCAAAAAATATCGCAATATTCTTAGATATATTAATTCTTGTGATGCTGATATGGAAAAAGGTCATTTGCGTTGTGATGCAAATGTTAGTTTAAAATTATTAGGTAGCAAAGAGCTAGGAACTAGATGTGAAATTAAAAATCTTAATTCTACTAAAAATATTCAGTTAGCTATTGATTATGAAGTAGCAAGACAGGCTGAAATATTAGATAATGGTGGTGAAATAAGGCAGCAAACTCGTCTATTTGATGTGGTTACTTTAGAAACTAAAATAATGCGTGATAAGGAGGATGCTCATGATTACAGATATTTTCCTGACCCTGATTTATTGCCACTTAATTTAGATAAAGAATTTTTACAAAAAGCAAAAGACTCATTGCCAATATTACCTGATGCTAAAAAAGAAAAATATATAGAATTAGGAATATCAGAATATGATGCTGATGTAATTATTGCTGATAAAAATGTTACTGAATATTTTGATCAAATATTTATGAAATGTGATATTAAGCTTGCTGTAAATTGGTTAACATCTGAGTTATTTGGGAGGTTAAAAAAGGAGAATATTGAAATTAATAATTCTCCTGTTACTGCTTCTAATTTACTTGGATTAATTAAAGAGATTGAGGTAAAAAATATTTCAGGAAAAATAGCTAAAGAAGTTTTGGATAAAATGTTTATATCAGGTGAAGAAGCTTCTTTAATTATTGAAAGAGATGGATTAAAGCAAATTGCTGATGATGGTCTCATTTTAAAAATCATAGAGCAAATAATAACTGAGAATCAAGATAAGGTTGCTGAATATAATTCAGGAAAAGAAAAATTATTTGGTTTTTTTGTAGGGCAAGTAATGAAATTATCTAAAGGTAAGGCTTCACCTCAATTAGTTAATCAATTATTGAAAGAAAGGCTTAAAAAATAAAAACTTAGATGGGTTTTTTCATTGGATTTTCAAAATCATGACTTTTTTGTCTAAAGAGGTGCAAATATATTACTGTGCTTTCTAAAATTCTTTGCACATAATTTCTAGTTTCTGGATAAGATATTTTTTCTATCCAATCAATAATTTGATGACGATCTATTTTTTCTCTTGGATCGCCATTTTCACTAAGCCATCTTTTGATGTTTTTTGGTCCTGCATTATATGAGGCAATTGCTAGAATATTAGAATTGTCAAATTTTTTTAATAGTAATTTAATATAACCAGAGCCAAGTTCAATATTATATTTTGCATTATTTTTTAATTCTAATCTGCTATAAGGCTTTTTAAGTCTTTTTGCCATATCTTTTGCTGTAGCTGGCATTAATTGCATAAATCCTACAGCACCAGCATGACTAATTGCTGATACATTAAAGCCGCTTTCTTGTTTGATAATGGACATTATTAAGGCATTTTCCTTTATATTATTGCTAGAAGGTAAGTTATTTAAAAAAGGATAGTTAGCTAGGCTATTAACGTTATAGCGCATAGCTAATCTTGAAATTTTATTAATTAATTGAGTATGATTCGTATAGTTTGTAAGTTCAATTATTAGTTTGATTACTTCAGGATCATTACTGTTTTCTATGACATGAGTAAAAAATTTTTCTGCTTCTTTTATGTAGTTATTGGCAGAAAAATATAGGGCTATTCTGGCAATTTCATTGTTGTTAATAAAATTTTGTAATTCTTCAATATTATATTTAGGTGATTTTGGCAATGAAATCATTATTTCTTTATCTAATTCTAATACTGCCATCTGGCCATAATATGTAGTGTTGTAATTACTTGCTATTTCATACCAAATTTTTGCATTTTCATATTGTTTTGCTTCTTGATATGATCTTGCCAACCAATATGAACTGCGTGCAAGACTAATAGCATATCCAACAGAATTATACATGGTTTTAAAATGGTTTATAGCAATTTGAGGGCGCTTTAAAAAACGTAATGCTATCCAACCTGCATACCATTCTAGTTCGGATAATTCGTAATTATATGAGGTAATATTATGATTTTTAACAACTTTATAGGCTAATTCATAACGTTTTTCTTTAAGAAGATATCTTGCGTTTCTTATACGAATTTGAGCCCATCTTTTATTATTTGTTTCATTTTTTAGGTTTAAAATGAAAGGGGTTATTTTATGGTCTTGATTGCTTCTTTCGTAATATCTTGTGAGATCATAATAAAGATCAGGTTTTTTTAATAAATTTTTGTCTAATTTTTTAAGTTTATCAGCTTTATATTGATTTTTTTTAAGAGCAATTCTTGCTTTATAATAATTTTTATTGTCGCTAGAAATATATGGGAAAAGTTTTTTAGCATTTTTATAATGCTTTCTTGAAATAAGTGAGGATATTTTATTATGTAAGTCTTTTTTAGATATATTTTTTGCAATAAATTCTAGGTTTTTTTTATTTTGGCTAAAATTAAAGGATGGTGACATAAAATATTCATTGCGTAATCTGGATAAATTTTCATTATTATTTTCTGATTTTTCATTCTTTAGAGCTTTTTTATAGAGTTCATAGCCATTTTTTGTGCTAGGTTTTTTGTCAGCAAAAAATTCAATAATCTCTTTATCGGAGTTATTATTATTTAGTAATTTTTCTGTGTTAAGTTTAAGATTATATTGATTTGGATAATAATTATGATTTATCAAGAAATTATTGGCGATGTCATATTTTAATTCATTACCTTTATTTAATATATACCATATTGCAAGATTCTCTATGGTGTCGTCAGCACAAAATTTTGTTTTATTATATGCTGTTTTATATTCTTTCTTTTTAAAATTCTTGAAGAATTCTTTGGAGCAATTAAGGCTTTTATTGTCAATTAATTGATTGATGTTTTTTTCTGCATAACTTAGGTTGCAGTAAAAAATAATGGTAAATATCAATATTTTTCTCATAATAAATATATATATTACAAGAGATTGATTAGCAAATATAATATTAATTTAATAATTAGATTTATAATTATTAAAGATATTTTATAAAAATACTTAATTATTTTAGTTTTTTAATATGATTTATGTTCATAATCTTGATCCTATATTATTTAATTTAGGATTTTTGTCTATTAGATGGTACTCTTTGGCTTATATTTTTGGAATTATTTTAGGAGCAATTTACGGCTTATATTTGGAAAAAAAATATTCACTTGGTATAACTAATAAAAAGGATTTGGAGGATCTATCTTGTTTTGTAATTATTGGAATTATTTTAGGAGGTAGGTTAGGTTATGTATTATTTTATAATTTTTCATATTATTTAAATAATATATTTGAAGTTTTTTATATTTGGCAAGGTGGTTTGTCTTTTCATGGTGGCTTGGTAGGATTTACGATTTCCATATTAATTTATAGTAGAAAAAAGCAAAAATCATTTTTACGTTATATGGATTTGATGGCAGCTATTGTTCCTATTGGTCTTTTTTTGGGAAGAATTGCTAATTTTATTAATGCTGAATTATATGGAAAGGCAACCAAAGGAAGCTGGGGAGTTGTCTTTCCTAATGCAGGAGATTTTCCGCGTCACCCAAGTCAATTATATGAAGCTTTATTGGAAGGATTATTATGTTTAATAGTTATATATTTTCTTTTGGGAAATAAAAAATATAGAGAAAAACCTGGTTTTATGGCAGGGATATTTTTAATAATTTATGGTTTAGCAAGAATATTTGTTGAGAATTTTAGAGTTCCTGATTTTCAGTTAGGATATTTCTTTGATTTTATAACTATGGGACAGTTATTATCTTTACCTATGATTATATTAGGTGTTTATTTACTTGTTTTTAAATGTCAAAAAAAGAATTAATAAAAAAAATTAAAGCAGAAATTAAGCAAAATGATGGAATTTCTATATCTAAATTTATGGAGATAGCCTTATTTGATAAGGATAATGGTTATTATGTTAGTGAAAGAATATTTGGAGAAAAAGGTGATTTTATAACCTCTCCTGAGATTAGCCAAATATTTTCAGAGATAATAGCAGTATTTATTCATTATAAATGGCAGGAAGAAAAAAATGGAGGTAAATTACAATTAATTGAGTTAGGGCCAGGAAGAGGGGTGATGATGCATGATATATTAAGAAGTTTACGCTCTCTTGGTGATTTATATAATAATATTGAAGTGATATTATATGAGAAAAGTGAGCAATTAAGAAAGATCCAATTAGCTAAATTAGCAGAATTTAATAATATTAATATTAGCCATATTTCGGATTTGAATGAAGTTGCAAAAAAAAATTCATTTATATTAGCTAATGAATTTTTTGATGCATTACCAATTAATCAATATGAGTATTGTAAAAATAAGTGGTTTGAAAGGATAGTTGATTTAAAGAATGAAGATTTTGTTTTTTCATTATCTAAAAATGAAGCTAAATTCTTAAAAGCAAATATTCAAAATAAAGAAGGAGATATTTTTGAAAAATCTGATGCTAGTTTGCTGATTATGGAACAGCTTGCAAAATTTATTAAAACAACAAATTCTAAAGCATTAATTATTGATTATGGTTATGTAAAAAAATCATATGGTGATAGTTTGCAAGCTATGAAAAACCATAAATATATAGATGTTTTTACTGATATTGGCTCTTCTGATATTACGGCTCATGTTGATTTCGAAATATTAGCTGCTCTTGCTTTAAAACATAATAATAAAGCTTTAATTACAACTCAAAGAGAGTTTTTTGAGCAATTAGGTTTCAGGGCAAGAAATAATATTTTAAAGCAAAATGCTAATGAAATTCAGAGAGAAAAATTAGATTATGCTGAAAAGAAAATTTTAGATGAAGCTGAAATGGGAGATTTATTTAAGGTTTTGTATGTTGAATCTTGAATTTACTCAACATCAGACCAGATTCTTTTCTTAGCAATATAAAAAAGAATTGTAAAAGCAATTAAAAATAAAATTACTTTAATACCCATTCTGTTTCTTGCTTCCATTTCTGGCTCTGCCGTCCATTGTAAGAAATTAACTAAATCTACAGACATTTGATCTATTGTTGCATTGGTGTTGTCTGCATATTCAACCAATCCATCTGATAATGGTGATGGCATAGCAATTTGCTTACCTGGATAGTATATATTGTAATACATCCCATCACCAAGATTTAGGTTCTCTGGTGGATTGCGATATCCATTTAATAATGAGTAAAGATAATTTGCACCATCTGGTCTTGCTTTAACTATTAATGATAAATCAGGGGGGTAAGCTCCACCATTTGCTGCTCTTGCAGCATTTTCATTAGGATAGGGCATTGGGAATTTATCTGATGCTCTTCCTGCTCTTTCATACATATCGCCAGATTCATCAGGACCATCTGTTATTTGATAAGTTGCTGCTAAAGATTTTATTTCTGCTTCATTAAAACCAATTTCAGCTAAATTTCTAAAGTAAACTCTTTTTAGAGAATGGCATGATGCGCAAACTTCTTTGTAAACCTGAAATCCTCTTTGCGCAGATCTTTTATCAATTGATCCTTTAACTCCTTCAAATTGCCAGATTCTTTTAATTAATGCTTCTGCATCTCCTGCAGCAAAAACATTATTTGAAGTTAAAAGTAATAATAATGATATTTTTAAAAATTTAGTAAGCATAATAATTATTGATGTTTCGCTTTATAATTTTCGTCAATTGATTTTGGTAATGCTATTGGTTTTTCATATTTGTTAATCAAAGGTAGAATAGCCAGGAAATAAGCAAAATAATATAAAGTTGATATTCTTGATGCTATGACGTAAATTCCTTCGGCAGGTTTTGCTCCTAAATAACCAAGCAATACTACATTTAAAATAAATAAAACGTAGAACCATTTAAAGATTGGTCTGTAATAACCGCTATGTGTTTTTGATTTATCTAACCATGGTAATAAGAATAGAATAGCAATTGCTCCAAACATTGCAATTACTCCACCTAATTTATCAGGAACAGCTCTTAAAATTGCATAAAAAGGTAGAAAATACCATTCAGGTACAATATGAGCTGGAGTAACTAATGGATTAGCTGGTATGTAATTATCTGGATGTCCTAAAGCATTAGGTTTAAAAAAGACAAAATACATAAAAATTACTAAAAATACACCTAAGCCAAAAAGGTCTTTAATTGTGTAATAAGGGTGAAAAGGTATGGTGTCTTTTTCAGTTTTAATTTCAACTCCTGTAGGGTTACTAGAACCTGGGATATGAAGAGCAATAATATGTAATATAACTATTCCGACAATGATAAAAGGTAAAAGATAATGTAAGGCAAAAAATCTGTTTAATGTTGGATTATCAACAGAATAACCACCCCACAACCAAGTAACAATTGAATCACCAATTAATGGAATTGCAGAAAAAAGATTAGTTATAACAGTTGCTCCCCAAAAGCTCATTTGTCCCCAAGGTAAAACATAGCCCATAAATGCACTTGCCATCATGGCTAAAAATATAAAAATACCAAGAAACCAAATAATTTCACGGGGTTTTTTATAAGAGCCAAAAAATAATCCTCTAGCAATATGAGCGTAAACAACTACAAAAAACATTGAAGCTCCAACGGCATGAAGATAACGAATTAACCAACCATAATTAACGTCACGCATTATATGTTCAACAGAGTCAAAAGCATGATCAGCATGAGGTGTGTAATGCATAGCAAGAAATATTCCTGTTACAATTTGAATAACTAAAGCAATTCCCGCTAATGAACCAAAATTCCAAAAATAACTTAAATTTTTAGGTGTTCTATATTGGCCTAAATGTTCATAAACATAAGAAAAAACGGGTAATCTTTCGTCTATCCAGCCAGAAACAGGGCCTAATTTTAAAGGTGGAATTTTTGAATTTTTGCTCATTGATTATCCTATTTTAATTATATCATCATTAACAAAACTATATTCAGGAACTAGAAGATTTTTTGGTGCTGGGCCTTTTCTGATGCGTCCTGATACATCGTAGTGAGAGCCGTGACAAGGGCAAAACCATGCCTCATATTCACCAGATCCTTTACCAAGTGGAACACAGCCTAAATGGGTGCAAACTCCTAATACTACTAAAAATTCTTCTTTACCAGATTTTACTCTGTCTGAATCTGTTTCAGGATCAGGTAGTTCATCAAGAGAAACTGAGCGTGCTGTTTGTAATTCTGCTTCAGTTCTTCTTTTGATGAAAACTGGTTTACCCCTCCACTTAACTTTCATTTCGTCACCAGGTTCAAGGCCAGAAATATTAACTTCAATTGATGCAAGAGCTTGAACATCTTTGGCTGGATTCATGGATTTTACAAATGGAATAACCGCAGAAGCAGCTCCAACTCCAGCAACAGCTGATGCTGTTAATGCTACAAAATCTCTTTTATTATTATCTATTTTATTGTGATCAGACATTTTGTTATTAAAAATAAGTGAAATATTTATAGCAAATTACACCTAATTTGCAAGTGAAAATCAATTTTCCAGTAATTTTAATTATCATCATAATAGATAGTTAAAATACATAAATAATGTAGTTAATATAATATGAGGTTCAAATGGATAAACAGGATAAATCGGTTAAATCGGTTAAAGATAAAGAAGTTCAAGATGAATCCACTGTCAATAGTAATATTATTTTACCTATTGAATATTTAGAGGATAAAATATTAAAAAACATAGAACAAAAAATTGATATAACAAATACAAGTTTTTTTGACAAACTCAATGAGAATAGAGATCAAGATGCTTCTAAAGATAATGGGAAAGGTCCCTGATAAGACAGTTTACTTAAGGCTTATGATTTTTTCTAGATATTGCTGAATCTAATTGCTTTAATTTGGATGCTTGATCTAATTTAGATTGAAGCCTTTCTATATCTTTTTCTATTTTGCTCACTTCTTCCATATATTCTTGATTGGAATCTATTTCATCATTTGATGCTATTACCAGTTGAGATTCTTTTTTAGCTAGATTTTCTGTTTCTTCTTTTATCTCGTTGGCGATAAAATTAATTTTAATTATTATTTAATTATCGCAAAAATTTTTCACAAATATTTAAGTTTTTATTCAAGTTCTAGCTCTAAAGCTTTGTTATAATATGAAATTTTGTCTTATCATCTTCATAGAAATTGTAAATCATGATTTTATCTAAGTAATAAAGGTTTTTTTAAAACTTCATAGATCATTGCTAGATTGGGAATGGTACACTAACCCGAATGCAATGAGGGTTTTTATCCATTTCTTAATTGTCGCTAATTATGAGGATAAAGAATGGAAAGGAATTATAATCAAAAGAGGGCAGCTAGTTTGTAGTAGAAGTAAACTAGTACAAGAATTAGGAATAAGTGAACAAAATATAAGAACAGCATTAAAGAACTTGCAATCAACAAATGATATAACCATAGCAACAAGTGCAAAATATACACTAGTTGAAATTACTAATTATGATCTTTATCAGGAAAACAAAAAAAGTGGCACACAACCTAACACACAACCTAACACACAACCTAACACACAACCTAACACATGCAAAGCAGCGGAAATATTGACTTTGCGACCAGAGCCAACCCACAACCTAACACACAAAGTAACACACAAAGTAACCACAACTAAAGAAGAAAAAAAAAAGAACCCCCCTATATCCCCCCAGAGGGAGGAGGGAGATTTTTTTATTTCTGAAAAAGCAAATGATCTAGTTTGGGGTCTAACCAGTGAAAATCGAGAGGAAGCAAAACAACACGCAAAAAGCTTATGCCTTCATAAGCTTGCTAATATTTTTCTCAACCGCAAAGAAAAACCAGATTTTCGCAACATAGAAGCCGCTTTTATTGGGTGGATAAAATGCTATACAAAAAAATGGCAAGTTAATTGAGGGTTAAATGCTACTAAAAAATCAAATATTAGATAGTTAAAGCTCTAAGGAAAAAGGGGTTTTAAATGATGTTTAAATCTAGTGTTTTTAAGAATTTGGCTGTTTATGAAGAAAAATTTATTTTTAAATATTACTTTTCACTTGAATATAATTCAATGCAATATTATGTTCATGATGTTTGCAATTTTGGAAAAATAAAAATTAAATTATCATGTCAAATATAGGATCAATTACCCAAGTTATTTCAGCAGTTGTTGATGTAAAATTCCCGGATGGAAAATTACCAAAAATCTTAAATTCACTGGAAACAACAAATAACGGCAAAAAGTTAGTTTTAGAGGTTGCGCAACATATTGGAGAAAACACAGTAAGAGCCATTGCTATGGATTCTACAGAAGGATTAGAAAGAGGGGCTGAGGTTAAAGATAGTGGAAAACCAATTACTGTACCAGTTGGTGAGGCAACTCTTGGCAGGATATTAAATGTGGTTGGTGATCCAATTGATGAGCTAGGTGAAGTAAAAGCTAAAGAAACTGCTCCTATACACGCTTCTGCACCTGAGTTTGTTGAGCAAGCGACAGATACAGAAATTTTAGTTACAGGGATTAAAGTTGTTGATTTGCTAGCTCCATATTCAAAAGGAGGAAAAATTGGTTTATTTGGTGGTGCTGGAGTTGGTAAAACAGTATTGATTATGGAATTAATTAATAATATTGCTAAAGCACATGGTGGATATTCTGTATTTGCTGGTGTTGGTGAAAGAACTAGAGAAGGAAATGATTTATATCATGAAATGATTGATTCTGGGGTTATTAAACCAGATGATTTAGCTAAATCTAAGGCTGCTCTAGTTTATGGTCAAATGAACGAACCTCCAGGAGCAAGAGCAAGAGTTGCTTTAACTGGATTAACATTAGCGGAAAAATTTAGAGATAAAGGTGGTCAGGATGTATTGTTCTTTGTAGATAATGTATTCAGATTTACACAAGCTGGATCTGAGGTATCAGCTTTACTTGGAAGGATTCCTTCTGCGGTTGGATATCAACCAACTTTAGCAACAGATATGGGTAATATGCAGGAAAGAATTACTTCAACTAAAAATGGTTCTATTACTTCTGTACAAGCTATTTATGTTCCTGCAGATGATTTAACGGATCCTGCTCCTGCAACTTCATTTGCACATTTAGATGCTACAACAGTTTTATCAAGGCAAATTGCAGAGTTAGGTATTTATCCTGCAGTTGACCCTTTAGATTCAAACTCACAAATTTTGGATCCTAGAATTTTAGGTGATGAGCATTATGAAACTGCAAGAGCAGTACAAAAAATTCTGCAAAGTTATAAATCATTACAAGATATTATCGCCATTTTAGGAATGGATGAGTTATCTGAAGAAGATAAGTTAGTTGTTGCAAGAGCTAGAAAAATTCAAAAATTCTTATCACAACCATTTCATGTAGCTGAAGTATTTACTGGCATGAAAGGAGTTTTTGTTAAGCTTGAAGACACAATTAAAGGTTTTAAAGAAATATGTGAAGGTAAATATGATGATTTACCTGAAAATGCTTTTTACATGGTTGGTTCAATAGAAGAAGCATTGAAAAAAGCAGAAGATCTAAAGAAAAAAGCAGCTTAGTTTATGATTGGTTTAAATTATAAAATAGTTACACCTGAAAAAATATATAGAGAAGATAAAGCTGATATGGTGATTATACCTTCTGTTGACGGTGATATGGGGATTTGTGAGAATCATTTGCCAATTTTAGCAAATTTGCAAACTGGTTATATTGAGATTTATGTAAATTCTAAATTAGTTGAAAAAATCTTTATTAATAGTGCTGTAGCAAAATTTAGTGATAATAATTTAGTTATTTTATGTGAAAAAATAATTGATTTAAATCAGGTTGATATTAAAAAGCTAAAAGCTGAAATTATTTCTCTTGAAAATATGCAAAAATCTGAAAGTGACCTTGAGAGTCATAAATTACAAGAAAAAATAAACTCTAATAATAAAATTCTTGCAGCGCTTGCAGTATAATATATTTGCTTATTAATCACGTTTTTGTGAGTTACTCTAATATTTAAATGATTGATTTGATATTAAAAAGCTAATGGCTTGAATTATTTCTCTTGAAAATATGCAAAAATCTGAAAGTGATGATTTAGAGTCATAAAATTAAGAAAAAATAAACTCTAATAATAAAATTCTTGCAGCGATTGTAGCATAATATATTTGCTTATTAATCACGTTTTTGTGAGTTACTCTAATATTTAAATGATTGATTTGATATTAAAAAGCTAATGGCTTGAATTATTTCTCTTGAAAATATGCAAAAATCTGAAAGTGATGATTTAGAGTCATAAAATTAAGAAAAAATAAACTCTAATAATAAAATTCTTGCAGCGCTTGCAGCATAATTTATTTGCTTATTAAGAATTTTTTTACCAGAAACTCTAATATTAAAATAATTTATCTGTTATTAAAAAACTAATATCTTGAATTATTTCTCTTGAAAATATGCAAAAATCTGAAAGTGATCTTGAGAGTAATAAATTACAAGAAAAAATAAACTCTAATAATAAATTATTACAGCAGTTAATACTTAATTATCATTTAATTCTTCTGCTGCAGATCTTGCTAGATTATCAACAAGATCATTATATTTATCTCCTGAATGTCCCTTAACCCATTGCCAGTTTACTTGATGCTTATTGTTAAGATCTGCTAATTCTTGCCATAATTCTTTATTTTTTACAGCTTTTTTATTTGCGCTTTGCCAATTATTTTTTTCCCAATTTTTTATCCATAAAGTAATGCCATTTTTAACGTAAGTAGAATCTGTTATCAGGGTAACTTCACATTTTTCTTTAAGGGTTTTTAGTGAATTTATAGCAGCTAATAACTCCATTTGGTTATTAGTGACATTTTTTGCATTTCCTGAAATTTCTTTTTTTATATCATTATAAATTAAAATTGCGCCCCAGCCTCCATTACCAGGATTGCCTAAAGATGAGCCATCTGTGTAAATTGTAATTTTTTTCATTAGATAGTTATTTTATTTTTATTGTAAAATTCTAATATTTTAAAATATTCACTAGGATCTTTAGCTGTTACTAAATCATCTTTTTTATATTCTAATTTATCTGCAACACGTGATAAATAAAATCTTAGAGCTGCGATAATACAAAAATTATGCAGATTTTCTTTTTCATTCTTATCTAAAATTGTGATTGTTTGATAGCCTTTGATAAAATTATTTAAGAGATTTAAATTTATATTTTGTTTTTTATCAAAGCACCATGAATTTATAATTATGGCAATATCAAGCATAAGATAATCTTCACATGCAAAATAAAAATCTATTAATCCTGAAATTTCATTATTAGTGATAAAAACATTATCTGGAAATAGATCTGCATGGATAACTGATTTTCTAATATTAGAGAGATCTAATTGGGAAATTCTTGTAAAAAAATATTCAATTAATCCTAGTTCTTGTTCACTAATTGCTTTTTTTAATTTTAATTTTTGTTTTAATTTTATTAATTGAAAAAGCCCATATTGATTTTCTCTTTTTTTAGAAAAACTTTGAGTAATTTGGTGAAATCTGGCAAGTATTTTGCCTAAATTAAACATTATTATTGGGTTTATTTCAGTTTCTTCTGCTAAGCTGCCATTTAAAAATGAGATTATTATTCCGGTTTTTGCTTTGAAATTAAAATCAAGATGATTTTTGTTGTTGCGAAAAATTTGGGGGGCAGGGAAGTTGTTTTTATTGAGATGCTCTATTAATTGTAAAAAAAATGGCAGATCTGGTTTATAGAGTTTTTTTTCAAAAATTGTTAAAACAAATTTACCTTGATTGGTATTTAAGAAAAAGTTAGAATTTTCCACACCTTTTTCTATGGCTTGATAATCAGTTAGATTGCCAATATTATAATTTAATAAAATGGTTTTTATATCATCTTTGGATAATTTTGTAAAAACTGCCATAAATAAAATGTAAAATTAATATTTATATTATTTTTTAAATGAAATGCAATGCAATAATAGCAGACCCAAATAAATCATGTTTTATATCTGCTAATGCTGGATCAGGTAAAACTAAGATTATTATTGATAGAATTATTTCTTTGTTAATTTTTGGTGTTAACCCTTCTAAAATTCTTGCTCTTACCTTTACTAATTCAGCAGCATTGGAAATGAAGGAGAGAGTTATATTTATGTTAGAAAGATATATTCAAGCCTCAGATAGTGAGATAAATAATTTATTAGATGAGTTAAAAATAATTGATTTCTCCTTAGAAGAAGTTAAAGAAAATTTACATGATTCATATGAAAAAATAACTGAATTTAAAATCCAAACTATTCATAGTTTCTGTCAGTCTTTACTTAAAAAATATGCTATAGAAGCTGGTCTTTCTAATGATTTTGCCATTATAGATGATAATTATGCTTTAGAATTACAGGATTTAGCAAAAGAAGATTTTTTTCAAATTAAGGCTGTGAAAGAGGTAAGTGATTATTTTTTTAGTCAGTTTCATTATAATATTATTGCAGAAATTATTGATGAGATAATTGCAAAAAGAGTAAAGATTGAATTTGTTTTAGATAAATATCCTGATTTTACAGCTTATATAAAGGAAATTTATAAATTTTTTAAATTAGAAATAAATAAGGATTTTCGTAAAGATATTTTAAATAAATTAGAAGATAAATTAGATTTAAATTTTTTAAAAGATTTAAGTAATGCAATTAATCAATATGGAAGTAAAACAGATTTGGCTAGGTTGGATGCTTTAAATAATTTACAAAATAAAGTTGGCAGTAATTTTTCTTTTAAGGATTTTCAAGATTTTTTTTGTAAAAAAGATGGTTTTTTTAGAGCTAAATTAGTTACTAAAAAAATTGCTGAGTTAACTCCAAATTATAATTTAATTATTACTGAAATAGCTAATTTATATGAAGGGTTGTATGAAGATCTTAAATCCTATGAAATGGCAGAATTTATGGAGAATTATGCTTTTTTAGCTCGTATATTTATTACTAATTATCAAGCAATTAAACAAAAAGAAAATTTGTTAGATTATGAAGATATAATTTTATTTACTATAAAATTACTTAAAGATTCTAATGTTAGGGAACAGATATTATATAATTGTGACAGAAATATTCATCATATTTTGCTTGATGAGGCGCAAGATACAAGTCCTTGGCAATGGGAGATTGTTAATTTACTTTTAGAAGATTTTTTATCAGCTAAAAAAGATAAGAAAATTAAAGATAAATTACAGAGCTTTTTTATTGTAGGAGATGAAAAGCAATCTATTTATAGTTTTCAAGGAGCAGATCATAAGTTATTTCATAAGATGCGTTCTCATTTTAAAGAGAAGTTAAATTTATTAGATAGTAAGCTATATGAAGTTTCTCTTGATAAATCTTATCGTAGTCAGCAAGCTATTTTAGAATTAGTAGATCAATTTGCTAATTTAGATTTGGTTAAGGATTCTTTATCTGAAGATGGCAGTAAAATAAAGCATTTAGTTACTAGAAAAACTGAAAATTCTAATGTTGAATTATGGAAAATTAATTTAGAAGATAAGAATGAAGAAAAAACATTAGAGTGGGCATATCCTACTAAATTTATCGATAAAATTTATAAAGAGGATGCTAATGCTGAATTAATTGCAGATTTTATTGCAAAAAAATTAACTAATGACCAGATTATGCCTGGAAATGGTCAGGTAATTAAGCCAAGTGATATATTAATTTTATGTAGGAAAAGAAATCAAACTTATAAAGCAATTATTAGAGCATTATGCAAAAAAGCTATTAAAGTAAGTGGTGATACAAAATTTAATTTGTTAGATTATGTATTAATAATGGATCTAATTGGTTTTTTAAAATTTGTTTATTTTCCAGAAGATGATCTAAATTTAGCAGCAATTTTAAAAGCACCTTTATTCCAAATGAGTGAAGAGGATATATTTGAATTATGCTATGATAGGGGAGAAGAAAAATTAATTAATATTATAAAAATTTGTAAGCCAGAAATTTACCAAAAACTTATTAGTTTGCAGCAATTAGAAGCTAATTTGGCTTTGGATGAATTTTATTTATATTTATTAGATATTTGTGGTTTGCGCGAAAAATATATTTTGCAATATGGCAAAGAAATTAATGATTTAATTAATTGCTTTTTAAAGATAGTTAATGATTTTCATTTGCGTGATATGAATAATAAGAATTTTCTAGAATTTATTCATAGTTATAATGTTTCTGCATCTATTAATATGGTAAATGCAAATGATATATTAAATATTATGACTATACATAAAGCAAAAGGTTTGCAAGCTCCGATTGTGTTTGTAATATTTGATGGTTTGAAGGATAATTCATTTAAAAGAAATTATGTGGAAATAGATTATAATAATAATTTATTAATGGCTGTAAATTATCGCAAAATTGCAGCTTTAGAAGATTATTTTTCTGAATTTACTAGGTTAAAACTCTCTGAAGAGCTAAGATTAATTTATGTTGCTTTAACTAGGGCAAGAGATGAATTATATTTGCTTTCTTTTAATAAAAAAAATGAAGATAATTTTATCTATGATTTATTATTATCTTTAGTAAATAAAAATAATTTTTTAGAATCTGATCTTAAATTTGTTAAATCTCATAAAAAAATTAAATTAGAAAAAAAAGATCCAAAAGAAGAAAATTCTGTTTCATATTTAAAATTTAATATTGATGAAAATAAAATAAATCATAAATCTGCTAATTTGAAATTTGAATTAGAAGATAAATTAGAAACATATGAAGCAAAAATAGGGGAGGTTTATCATTATTTATTAGCATTTTTAGTTTCTAATGGGGAATTGAAATTTCTGGATAAAGAAATAAATAAAGTGGCTTTATTTCTAACTGAAAATGAAAAAAAAGAAATTTTAATAAATTTGCATGATATTTATAATAGTGAAATCGGTGATTTATTTTTTAAAAATAATGGTTTTCCTGAATTATCATTAAATTTATTTGAAGATAATAAAAATTATCAAGGCAGGTTAGATTTATTATTAATAATTGAGAGTAAGGCAATGATTATTGATTATAAATTTTGTAAAAATCCTATAGTTTTGCAAGAATATAAAGAGCAATTAGAATTTTATGAAAAATTAGTAAGGGCAAATTATCCAGAATTACAAATTATTGAGAAATATAATTTCTTTATTAAAGAGAAAAAACTAGTAAAAATTAGTTAAAAGAATAGTTATCTAATTGATGGATTTTAATTAATTCTGACTTGCCAGTTTTTCTTTCTTTAATTTCAATATGGCCATCTTTTAAAGATTTTTTACCTATGATTATTTGGTAAGGTATGCCAATCAAGTCGTGGCAGGCAAGTTTCTCTCCTACTGACTTATTGCTAGTATCATCAAAGATTATGCTGATATTTCTGTTTTGTAATAATTCGTAAATTGCATAGCTGGTTTTTGCAATTTCTGGATCGGATAATTTTAAAGGATTAATTATAACCTTAAAAGGTGCAATTTCTGTTGGCCAAATTATGCCTTTTGCGTCATGGGAATATTCTATTATGGCTGCAACTAATCTAGAAACTCCAATGCCATATGATCCCATATTCACTGATATGTTTTCACCTTTGTTATTTTTGATAATAGCATTTAAGCTTTTGGAATATTTATCAGCAAAGTTAAAAATATGACCAACTTCAATACCTTTTTTTACTATTAGATTTTTAGGTGAGTTTTTTGGATTATGCATTTCATCTGCAGCTGCATAATAGTTTTTTAGTTCATGATAATTGAAATTTCCTTTTTCGATTTCTTGAAATAATGCTGGGTCAGCATAAATTTCACTTTCGCCGGTTTCGGCTAAAATGTGAAATTCATGACTTAAATTACCGCCAATAGCTCCAGTATCTGCTTTTACTGGAATGGCAGTAAGACCCATTTCTGTGAAGATTTTTAGATAAATTTTATAATATGTTTTATATATTTCTAAAGCCTCTATTTTGTCTAATGCAAAGGAGTAAGCATCTTTCATTAAAAATTCTCTAGCCCGCATAACTCCAAAACGTGGCCTTATTTCATCACGAAACTTCCAATTAATTTGATATAAATTAATGGGCATTTCTTTGTAGCTTTTTACATATTTTCTGAAGATGTCTGTAGCAATTTCTTCTGCTGTTGGGCCAAATAATAATTCTTTGTTATGCCTATCTTTAAAGCGGAGCATTTCTTGGCCATAAGCATCATAGCGATTTGATTCTTGCCATAAATTTGCTGGTTGGGTAATTGGCATAATTATTTTGTTAATATTAGCTTTTTCAAGATTATTGCTAATAATTTTACTAATATTTTCTAATATTTTTACCCCTAATGGTAACCAGCTATATATTCCAGAATTCACTTTGCTGATGAGACCAGATTTTAACATTAATTGATGCGAAATTATTTTAGCATCACTTGGGATTTCTTTGCTTAATGGTAAAAAAAACTTTGATAAAAACATAGTAAAATAACTTAAAAAAAATAGCTTGCTATGTCAATTAATCATTATGAATAAATTTAATTTTGAGAGAAAAATAATTATTTTTTCTTAAAATGTTATATAATTTGCCAAATAGCTTAATTAAAATATTAGTTAATAATTAGATATTTGCAGTTAATATTTTAAATTAACTTAGTTATTGTAATTAGGATTAAATATAAATATTTATTTTTATATCTATAACAGTTAATTTAATTTTAGCTTAAATTGTTAATTTTATAAACTACGACTTGGTAAACCATGAGATGCAGTACTTTGTTCTCCTTTAATTTTAGGGGCATATAATTTTTGAGCTGGAACACTACCTTTTATTACATTTTGTAATTCATTAATAAGTGATTCAGGTTTTGGATTACTTCCGCCTAAAACTGATGCTAGATTAGTTGTAAGAGCTTTTTTTGTCTCAGTATCTTCTATGTCTAGACTGTTAATGGCTATTTTTGCAAGTTCATCTTTATCATCAGTTAAGTCTCCTGTGCATGTTTTTTTTAAATTATCTCTTGTTTCTTTATTAGGTCTTATGCCTAATATATTTAATGCATTTATTACAAATTTTTCATCATATTTTTTAGTAATTTTTTCCAGTTCCTTTTCTTTTTTCTGTTCTGGAGTTTCCATTAAAGGAGTTATTTGAGCAATTTTAGCTAATGGTGATTCTCCAGTATCACCGATTCTTCCTATTGCATAGCTAACACCTGAAGCTATTGTGCCCAATGTCCCAATTATAATTGATGCTTTATATACTGGATGCAGACCGGATAAAGAATCAAATGTTTTTAATATTGTTGGATCTGCATTTCCCATTTCTATTCCAGTACCAACTCCAAAAATTGTGAATAAAATTAATGTCATTGTGGCTAAAGCAATATATTTTGCAATTTTATTGTATTTGTTACTCCTATCCTCAGCCTTATCTTGCCTGTTTTGTTCTTCTGTTTCTTTATCATTCTCCCATTTTGCGATACCAGAGTCTCTCTGGTCTCTTAAGCTATTGATTCTTCTTGATATATTCGCGGCTTGTGCATCTTTCTCTGCTTTTCTTGCTTGCCTTTTTTCTTCTAGTTTATTGCGGGATATTTCTTCTTTTTCTTCTTTTTTGGATCCTGAAGTTAAATTTTGATGCACAGTGCTTAAATTTGTATTATCGTTTTTTGCTCCATATCCAATCAATGATTCTGCCATTTTTTCATATGGTTTATATTTTTCTTGTTTTTGCTGGTAACCTGCAATTTCTTCTTGAGCGTCGGTGACTTGTTTTGCAAGAGTTTTTAAGTCATCTACAGTAGTTTTAATTTCCTGATCTTTTGCGGCTATTTGACTTTTAAGATCTTCTACCTCTTTTTTTGTAGATAAAAAAGGCTGAAATTTTGGATACCTAAATCTAGATTCATAATCTTGTTTGATTTTATCTTCCTTAATTTTCTCAAATTCTTTAAATACAGATTCTTTTAGGCCATTAAATTCATTAACTTGTTCAGTAAGATAGCTTTCTAATTCTTGTTCTTTAGAAGTTTTTTCAGTATTTAAACTATCTATTAGTGTTTTAAGTGCTGGTTTATTTAATTCTGATGCAGATCCATGTGATATTTGCGTTTTTTGAATTTCATCTTCTAAATCTTGAATTTCTTTATCTTTACTAGTTTTTTCAGTATTTATTTTATCATACTTACTTGATAATCTCTTTGCTGCAGAGTTATATTCTGGATTATTAGTATTGAGTGGTGGCTGTGAAGCATTAAAAGAATTTTTACTCCAGTTATTAAAATCATCATCAGAAGTATCTCTATCTATAGCAGCAATTAATACGTTATATTCTTCTTCTAGTCTCTTTTTTTCTGTTTCATGATCTGTTTGTGCATCAGAAAGAGCTGACCCATGATTAGCGTTTAAATCATTTATTGCCTTAGCTTGTTTTACATAAGCTTCTCGTAGTTGTGTCTCAAGTTTTGTTTTTTCATTTTGCTGCTGTGCAATCTCTGTATCTTTAGCTTGAGCCTGACTACTTAAACGAGCTAATTCATCGCTTTTATATTGAATATCCTCAGATGTTTTCTTATATTCTTTATACCCATCTTCCAGCACTAAATCTTCTAAAGCATTATCTAATAGAGATTGTTCACTTTTAAATTTACCTGCAAGAAAATCAACTATTTGGTGTTTACCTTTTTTAGCTGCATATTCAAGAGGGTTAAATACTTTTTGTGAAGGAGTAGAAGGATCATTTATGAAATTTGTCTTTATGACACTTTTGTGAGTTCTATAGAACTCTGCTAATTCAATTACGTTACCATCATTGATTAGTTTTTTAAAACGTGTTGTTAAATATGATGCAGAAATTTCTGAATCTGTTGTTTTTGTTGTTTGTGTCGATTTCGATGTCAGTTTCCAATTTGGCATATCAATATTCTCAAAAATAAGTTAATTAAGATGAATTATAACATTTTTTAAATGATGCTGCAAGAAAAAAATATAAATTAATATTTATGTTGTAAGATGTTAAAAAAAAATTAATTTATTTAGAGAATGTTTCTTAAAAAAAATCCTAATTTGATTGGTATTTGCGCACCTGTTTTCTGGTCTTTTATACCTGTTATCTCATATTATTTAAGTAATGTTAAAACTTTGATTGTAATTTTAGTTGCATTGACTTTTTTTGTTACTTTATCCTTTTTGTTTTTGCTAATTAATAAAAAAATTAAATTTTTATTTAAAGAAAATATCAAATTTTATTTACTTAGTATATTTGCAATTTTTACCTTTCATTATGGTTATTTTTTAGCTTTAAAATTAGCACCATTAATTCATGTTTTTTTGATTATAAATTTAACTGGGGTGTTTATTATTTTTTATGCAAAATTATTACATAATGTCACTGTAAAAAAAGAACATTTATTTGCTTTATTATTTAATTTATTAGCTGTTTTAATGGTAGCAATAAATAAAAATGAAATGAATGATATTTTTAAATATAAATATTTTGGTTATTTAGCAGCTTTTATTGCTGTAAATTCTTGGGCTTTTTATTCTGCAAAAATTTCTGCTTATAAAATTAAAAATCAATTCTCAATAATAGTTAGTTGTTTTTATGTTTTAGTAATTACTCTTATTACATTGTTAATTGACGGTAATATTGTTGATTTAGCTTTGTTAACATTTAAAGATTTTTTCTTATGTTGCTTTATAGGTTTATTTTCTATGGGAGGATCTTTTTTATGTTGGAATTATGGTATGGCTAAAGGAAATATTAGTTTCTTGGCTATTATGTCATATATAACCCCAATTTTAGGTTCTTTATGGTTAGTGTTATTTAAAATTGAAATATTTGATTATTCTTTATTAATCGCTATTTTACTAATAATTTCTGCGTCTTTAATTGGGGCAAGAGCAGAAAAAGGTAAATTAACGGTGGAATAAATTTTCTAAATCTGATTTTGTTAATTTAATGTAAGTAGGGCGTCCGTGATTACATTGGCCAGAATAAGGCGTTTTTTCCATATCTCTTAATATTTTATTCATTTCAGCAATATTTAAAATTCTGCCAGCTCTTATCGCATTATGACAAGCATGATTGCCATAAATTTCAGTTATTCTATCCAGTAGATTAAGTGCCTTGCCAAATTGGGAAATATTATCTGCTAAATCTTTTATAAAATTTTTGATATTAATCTCCTTAAAAATTTCAGGTGTTTCTTTAATTATTAAGCCGTTATTACCTAATTTTTCAATTATGACGCCATATTTTGCTAATTCCTCTTGTTGCTCTAAAATTTCTGTAAGTTGTAATTCTTCTAATTCAACAATTTCTGAAAATAAATGTGTTTGTGTTTTTACATTTTTATTGGCTAATTTATTTTTTAATTCTTCATAAATTAATCTTTCATGCGCTGCATGTTGGTCAATTATGATTAGGCCATTTTCTGTTTGAGAAATTATATAGGTTTTATGGAGTTGGGCTATGGCACTTCCTAAAGGAAAGGAAATATATTCAGGCTGAAACTCGCTAGTTCTATCAATTGAAGCGGGGGCTTGATCATTGATTGCAAAAGCTAAATTTTCTTGCTGCAGATTTGTGGCATTAGATATATTATTATTTAGGCTTTGGTTGGCATATGAATAATCAGGCTTTGTTTGGTTGTTATAGGAAAAATATTCTTTTAGATTGTTAGTTGTGTTTTGAGATTTTTCTTGGTTTTTTTGAAAATATGCTATGGTTTTTTGCTGATTTTCAGTTGAAGATTTAAATTCTGCTTTTTTTAAAGCTTGTTTTAGTGATGAAATAACGAAATTTCTAATTTTTTGAGCATCACGAAAGCGAATTTCTGATTTACAAGGGTGCACATTAACATCAATTTCATGGGCAGGTAAATTTAAAAATAACACTAACATTGGATAGCGATTTGCTTCTAAAAAATCCTGATAGCTAATTTTTATAGCATTTAAAATTATTTTATCTTGAACTGGACGATTATTAATAAATATGTGCTGAAAACTATTATTTGCTCTATTGAAAGTAGGAATAGATGCGTAGCTTTTAAATTTATAAGCATCTAATTCATGTTCAAAATATACTGAATTGCTTACAAATTCAGCACCCATAATTTCTTTTATTCTGTCGCTTAAATTATTTTTTTTATATAAAAAATATTCCTTAGCGCCAATTATTAATTTAAAAGCTATATTGGGGTTGCAAAGAGCTATTTTTTTTAACAGGGCAATTATATGGTTATTTTCAGTATTTTCTGATTTTAAAAATTTTAATCTAGCTGGTGTAGCAAAAAATAAATCGCGTATTTCTACTATGGTTCCTTCAGCTAAGTTACTTATTGCAATTGCTTGCTTTTTTCCACCTAAAGAAGTTATTTGATAAGCTTGATCTGCTTTATGATATTTAGAATTTAAAGTTAATTTTGCGATTGAAGCAATTGATGCTAACCCTTCACCTCTAAATCCTAAGCTGTTGATATTTAAGAGGTTGTTGGATGTTATTTTAGATGTTGCATGTCTAGTTATTGCTAATTCTAATTCTGATTTTTCTATGCCAATACCATTATCCTTTACCATAATCAGATTTTGACCTCCTGCTTCTATTTTAATTTGGATGGATGTTGCTTTAGCATCTATTGAGTTTTCTACTAATTCTTTAATTACTGAGGCAGGCCTTTCAATTACTTCGCCAGCTGCTATTCGGCTTATTAGAATATCTGATAAAATTTTAATGGGCATAATCAATAAGGAATTAAGTTTTTTTTAGCTTATAAGTTTAATCTGACTTTGACAATGATGTTATTTTAAACATAATAAGTAAAAATTAAATTTAATTTATGAGTAAAGATAATAATAAAGCAGAAAATACTGATTTTTCAATAACTGATATTTTGCAAGCGCATGATATTTTAATTTCTATATTATTAGCAAAAATTATTGCTGATGCAGGAGATGCAAAATCATATATAGATAAATTACTAGAAATGGTTGAAATGCAAGAAATTAACGAAAATGCTAAAAATCATATAAAAATGCTTTTAAAGCCAATTAAAGATTCATTGTAAAATATGGAATTTATTAGAAATAAAAGTTTTTTAACTAATTTCATAGCTTTTAGTGCTGCTTTTATAGGGTTTGTTTTTAATATTAATTTATTATTTACTACTGCTATATTTGCTTTTTCTGGAGCAATTACCAATGCTCTTGCTGTGCATATGCTATTTGAGAAAATCCCCTTTTTATATGGTTCTGGGGTGATTCCAAGAAGATTTCTTGAATTTAAACAAGCTTTAAAATTATTAATTATTGAAGAGTTTTTCGCGGCAGAAAAATTAGAAGATTTTTTAGAGAAGAAAATTAATTCCAAAGATTTTAAAATTAATATCGAAAAAATTGATTTTGATAAAATTTATAATGATTTAATTGCGGCAATTATGGAGTCTTCTTTGGCTTCAATGCTTTCTATGTTTGGAGGAAGTCAGGCTTTAGAGCCATTGAAACAACCAATTATTGCGAAGTTAAAATTAATTATTGTTGATTTTGAAGAAATGCATCTGCAAAAATTAACTTCGGCAAAAATGCATGAAAAATTTGCTTCGGAAATAGAAAATTTGATTGATAAAAGATTAGCTGAGCTAACTCCTCTAATGGTTAAGGAGATTTTAAAGAAAATAATTAATAAATATTTAGGCTGGTTAGTTGTTTGGGGTGGAGTATTTGGGGCTTTGCTTGGTTTTTTATATGGTTTGTTATAAATGAAGCTTAATTTCGGTTTTACTTGTAAAGATTTATATGAAAGAGATAAATTATTAGAGTTGCAAAGCAAATTTCTTGATTATTTACGAAATAGACAAGTCGAATTGGCTAATAAATATGTTATATCTCTAGAAAATGGTGATATTGCTGAGGCTGATTTGCTTGATCTTGCTGTTTATTTGCAAGAATTTATTGCTAAGTTATTTTCTGTAAATGATAAATTGCAAGAATGGGTAAATAGAGAAAAAAAATATGATAATTTATTTAAATGTAAGAAATTATTTATTCAAAAACAAGCGTTGCGAGCTTATAATCTAGAGGAGATAGCAGAATTTCCTATTGCTGAAATAAAAAATAAAATTACTAGTTTGATTGGTGAATTTAACGAGGTTAATTTTGCAAATTATGTAATAAGACATCTTGATTTAGCTGAAAAAGAGAGATTAGAGCCTTTTTTAAAATATGCAGCTTGGTCTTTGCATGATTTAGAGGCAAAAAAAATTCATAAAGATTCGGTTTTATTTAAATTAGCAAAAAAATTAGATTCTGCTAATTTATTAGAGGTTAAAAAGGAAGTTGTTAATGATGTTTTAGAAATTGGTTCAGATGAAGTTAGGGTTCGAGATGGTTTTTCATTAAGTGATAAAAAAACAAAAACGGTAGAAGCCTTAAATGAAGCAAATTATTGTCTTTTTTGTCATGAAAGACATAAAGATTCTTGTAGTAAAGGTTTAAAAGATAAGGATGGGGGATTTAAAATTTCTGATCAGAAAAATATTTTAACAGGTTGTCCTTTAGAAGAAAAAATCTCGGAAATGAATTTGCTTAGAGCGGAATCTAAAATTTTAGCTGCTCTTGCAGTTGCTATGATAGATAATCCTTTATTGGCTGCGACTGGTAAAAGAATTTGTAATGATTGTATGAAAAGCTGTATTTATCAGAAGCAAGATCCTGTTAATATCCCTATGGTTGAAACTGAGATATTAGAAAAAATTCTTGAGCTAAATTATGGTTTTGAGATTTACTCATTATTAACAAGATGGAATCCTTTAAATATAAAAAGACATATAACTAAGCCAGATAGTAATAAGAAAATATTAGTTGTGGGTCAGGGGCCTGCAGGATTTAATTTAGCTTATCATTTAATTGAGGAGGGGCATTTTGTGGTTGCTATTGAAGGGTTAAAGGTGGAGCCACTTTCTTTGGATTTAATAGGGGTTGATTTTAAAGCAATAAAAAATATAAAAGATTTATATGAAGATTTAAATGAAAGAAAATCTTATGGTTTTGGTGGTGTAGCTGAATATGGAATTACTGTACGCTGGAATAAGAATTTTTTAACTTTAATTAGGATAATTTTAGAAAGAAATAATAATTATAAATTATATGGCGGAGTTAGATATGGTTCACAAATTACACGAGAAATTGCCTTTAACGAGTTAGGTTTTGAGCATATTGCCCTTTGTCAGGGTGCTGGTAGTCCCAATATTATCACTATTAAAAATAACTTATGTAAGGGTGTTAGAAAAGCTTCTGACTTTTTGATGAATTTACAGTCGCAAAATCCTTATAGATTGCAATCATTAGCTAATTTACAAATTAGATTGCCAATTATTGTTATAGGTGGAGGTTTAACGGCTATTGATGCTGCTACTGAGTCTTTTAATTATTATAAAGTACAGATTCTTAAATTTTATAAGGAGTATCAAGAATTAGTAAATATTATAGGTCGTAAGGATCTTGAAAAAGAATGGGATAAGGAAGAAGGGAAAATTGCCAAGGAATTTTTAGAAGATGCAAAAAAAATTAAAGAGCTTGAAGATAAATATGGAGATAAAGCTAAATTTAAAATTTTTGCTTATTTAGTAAAAAAAGGGGGAGTTAAAATTTTATATCGTAAATCTTTACAAGATAGCCCTGCTTATAGATTGAATCATGAGGAAATAGAAAAAGCCTTTGAGGAAGGGGTGAAATTTGTTGAATATGCTGAACCTAAAGAAATTATTTTAGATAAGTTTGGAGCAGTTAAGGCTTTGCAAATTGCCATAAATTCTCAAATAAAAACTATTGAAGCTAAAACAATTTTAATTGCAGCTGGTACTAAACCAAATATTTTTTCTGCAAAAGAGGATAAAGAACTTGAACTAGATGGTATTTATTTTAAAGCAATTGATGCTGCTGGAAAAAAATTGAGCAATTTAGTTAATGTAAAATCAGATAAATATTCTGTTATTACTTACAGAGATAAGAAAAATAGAGCTATTAGTTTTTTTGGCGATCAACATCCTGTTTTTGCGGGTAATGTTGTAAAAGCTATGGCTTCAGCAAAGAAAGGTTATCCCTTAATTTCAAAGGAATTATTAAATATTGAGAGTAAAATATTAAATAAAGATGAATTTATTGCAAATTTAGATGAGTTATTAATTGCAAAAATAGTTGATGTGCAAGAAATTGCTCCGAAAATTATTGAGTTAATTGTAAAAGCA
>CBFHSE010000004.1:0-56658 GCA_965658435.1 Rickettsiales bacterium
GACCGTTTATCAATAGCTGGAAATTGTAGAATGTGTTTAGTTGAGCTAAGCGTTGGACCTCCTAAGCCTCAAGCTTCTTGTGCAACTCAAGTTTTTGATGGGTTAGAAGTAAAAACTAAATCTGATATGGTTAAAAAAGCTCGCGAAGGTGCAATGGAGTTTTTACTTGCTAATCATCCATTAGATTGTCCAATTTGTGATCAAGGTGGCGAATGTGACCTTCAAGATCAAGCAATGTTTTATGGCTGCTCGGAAAGCAGGTTTCTAGAAGATAAAAGAGCTGTACCAGAAAAATCCTTTGGGCCGCTAGTTAAAACTCACATGACTAGATGTATACATTGTACAAGGTGTGTTAGATTTTCAACAGAAGTTGCAGGAGTAGAAGAATTAGGAGCGGTAGGTCGAGGAGAATCTATGGAGATTTCTACTTATGTTGAAAAAACATTATCATCAGAATTATCTGGAAATATCATTGATTTATGCCCTGTAGGAGCATTAACCTCAAAGCCATATGCTTTTACTGCAAGGCCATGGGAATTAACAAAAACTGAATCAATCGATATTCATGACGCAGTAGGAAGCAACATAATAATTGATGCAAAAGGCTCAAAAGTAATGCGAATTCTGCCAAGATTAAACGAAGATATCAATGAAGAATGGATAAGTGATAAAACAAGATTTGCCTGTGATGGATTAAATATGCAAAGAATTGATCAGCCATATATCCGCAAATCTGGCAAGTTAGTACCTGCAAGCTTTAAAGAAGCAATTAATTTAATTGCTAAAAAAATAGAGCAGACTCAACTTCTTCACAAAGAAGTAGCGGCCTTAGCTGGTGATTTAGCAGATATAGAATCACTTTATATTTTAAAAGAGTTTCTAGATGAGATAGGTTGTAAAAATTATGATGCTAGACCATATGGCTCGGTCATGAAAAGCGAAAAAAGAGCAGATTACTTATTTAACAGTAAAATAAGCAATATAGAAGAAGCTGACTTATGCTTAATTATTAGCGCTAATCCACGTAAAGAAGCTACGATATTAAATTCTAGGATTAGAAAACAATATGTTACAAATAAGAATTTTATCGTTGCCAATATAGGAGTTGAAAATGATTTAAGCTATCCATATGAGCAATTAGGTAATACAGGAAAAATTTTAGAAGACATATTATATGGTAAAAATGATTTTGCTAAAAAATTAAAATCTGCGAAAAAGCCTTTAATTATAATAGGTGAAGCATTATTTTGCAGAGATGATGCAGAAAGCTGCCTTAATATAATTCAAGAAATTTGCAAAAAATATAATGTTGTAACATCTGATTGGAATGGTTATAATATTCTGCATAATTCAGCATCTAGAGTAGGTGCTCTTGATATAAATTTTGTTCCAGCTGAAGGTGGAAAAAGCACAAAAGAAATTTATAAAGCCATTGAAAATGAAAAAATAAATCTTTTATTTTTATTAGGTTATGATGCAGAAAATATAGCGCAGGTAAAAAATAGTTTTAACATATATATTGGTACACATGGTGATAGAGCTGTGAAATATGCAGATATAATTTTACCAAGTGCTTGTTACACTGAAAAACATGCTCATTTCACAAATTTAGAAGGGGTGATGCAAAATACTAATAAAGCAGTAAAAGCCCCTGGTTTGGCAATGGAAGATTGGCAAATTATAAACGAGCTCAAGAAAGCTATGCAGTTAAAAATTTATAAATCATATAAAATTCTATATGAAGAAATGCTAGAAAAAAATCCTAAATTAACAGAATCTGCAAATGATAATAAATTAACAGAATATAATTCTGGCATTATGACTGCAAAAGGATTTAATAATTATATTGATAATTTTTATCAAACAAATGTTATTGCTAGAGCCTCAGTTACAATGGGAAAATGTGTTAATGAAATAGAAAATAAAAATAACAATGGCTGAAGCAAGTTTCTTAAATGATTTAACATTAATAATTGAAATTATAACTAAAATTATCTTGTTAGTTGGCCCACTTATTGGTTGTGTAGCTTTCTTAACTTTATTCGAAAGAAAAATAATTGCAGCAATGCAACTAAGAAAAGGTCCTAACATAGTTGGGCCATTTGGCTTATTTCAGCCACTAGCCGATGGGTTAAAGTTAATGTTAAAAGAGCCAATTATTCCAATTGGTGCAAATAAAATTATCTTTCTACTTGCCCCAGTAATAACTTATAGCTTAGCTTTAATTGCCTGGGCTGTAATACCAATTAGCGATAATTTTGTAATTGCTGATGTTAATCTCGGTTTGCTTTATCTAATAGCAATATCTTCATTAGGGGTATATGGCATAATAATGGCTGGCTGGGCAAGTAATTCAAAATATGCATTTCTTGGAGCAATAAGATCATCAGCTCAAATGATTTCATATGAAGTGTCTATGGGAATAATAATAGTTTGTATTTTATTATTAACTGGGAGTTTAAATTTAAAGGAGATAGTTTTATCGCAACAAGATGGTTGGTATATATGGCCATTATTTCCAATATTTATAATATTTTTTATATCCATACTTGCCGAGACTAATCGCCATCCATTTGATCTTCCAGAAGCTGAAGCAGAATTAGTTGCTGGATATAATGTAGAATATTCATCAATGCCATTTGCTTTATTCTTCCTTGGTGAATATGCAAATATGATATTAATGTCAGCATTAACTACAATTTTATTTTTAGGGGGTTGGCTAGCACCATTTAATATTGAATGGTTAAATATTATTCCAGGTCAAATCTGGTTTATTTTAAAAGTAACATTTTTATTGTTTTTGTTTATTTGGGTAAGAGCTACTTTACCAAGATATCGCTATGATCAATTAATGCGCCTAGGTTGGAAAATATTTTTACCAATCACTCTGCTTTGGTTAATAGGGCAAGCTTCCTTTTTATATATATTTGATAAATTACCCACATAAATTATGACTAAAATTATATCATTAATCAAAAGTTTCTTTTTAATAGAAATTATCAAAGGTTTAGCAAAAACTCTAAAATTTATGTTTAAACCTAAAGTTACCATAAATTACCCTTATGAAAAAGGTCCTATTAGTCAAAGATTCAGAGGGGAGCATGCTTTAAGAAGATATCCTAATGGTGAAGAAAGATGCATTGCGTGCAAGTTATGTGAAGCAATATGCCCAGCTCAAGCTATTACAATAGAAGCAGAAGAAAGAGAAGATGGTCAAAGAAAAACAACGCAATATGACATAGATATGACCAAATGTATTTATTGTGGTTACTGTCAGGAAGCATGCCCAGTTGATGCAATTGTTGAGGGTCCAAATTTTGAATTTGCTACCGAAACAAGATCTGAATTAATGTATAATAAAGAAAAATTACTAGAAAACGGAGATAGATGGGAAGACGCATTATTTAGTAATATAGAAGAAGAAAACACATATAAATAAAATGAATTTAATAGCCTTTTACATATTCTCATTTTTATTAATTAGCTCAAGCTTATTTGTTATTACTGCAAGAAACCCTGTTCATTCAGTTTTATTTCTTATTTTTGCATTTTTTAATTCTGCAGGTTTATTTTTACTGCAAGGTGCAGAGTTTTTAGCTTTAATATTAGTAATAATATATGTAGGAGCAGTTGCGATATTATTCTTATTTGTAGTGATGATGTTAAATATTGAAATTAAATCAATAAAAAAAGAGCTTCTAAAGATATTGCCATTTACACTTATAATATCCTCAATAATTTTTGCAGAGATTTACTTTGCCACTACAATTTCACTTAATTCATTAAGCCAAAATATTAAAGTATCATATCCAACTACAGAAGGAGAGGCTGATATCTATAGCCTTGGTAAAATATTATATACAGAATTTTTCTTTCATTTTCAAATAGCTGGGCTTATTTTATTGGTCGCAATGATGGGAGCAGTTATTTTAACATTAAGACAAAGAGAAAATGTTAAAAAACAGAAAATATCAGAGCAAGTATTACGAAGCAGAAAAGATTCAGTAAAGCTAGTAAAAGTTTTAACAGGAAAAGGAGTATAAAATGGAATTATTTACTTATCAGGAAATACCAACTCAATATTTTATTACGATTTCAGCAGCAATATTTGTGATAGGCTTTTCAGGAATATTGATTAATCGTAAATCAATAATAAATTTTTTAATGTCACTAGAGTTAATTTTGCTAGCTGCAAATATTAATTTTGTTACTTTTTCAGCCATGCTACAAGATCTTATAGGTCAAGTATTTGTAATGTTCATATTAACGGTTGCCGCAGCAGAAGTGGCCATAGGAATTGCCATATTAGTTATATATTTTCGCCAAAAAGGAAATATTAATGTTGCAGAAATTAATATCATGAAAGGTTAGAATGTTAGAAGCAAAATTAGCAATATTTCTTCCTTTAATATCTACTCTTATTAGTAGTTTTTTTGTAAGAGCGGAAAATAGCAAAATAATTCAATATTTATGCAGCACATTAATTGCAGTTTCTGCAGCTTATTCTTTAATTTTATACAGCCAAATTATAAATAGTGACGTTGTTATTATAAGCAAAATTTTAAATTGGATAAATATTACAGATCTAAAAATTAATTGGGAAATACAAATAGACAGCTTATCAGCTACCATGTTGGTAGTGATTAATTTAGTATCAGCTATAGTACATTTTTATTCAATAGGCTATATGGAGGGAGAAAAAAGAGTTAACAGATTTATTTGTTACCTATCATTATTTACATTCTTTATGATAATATTAGTAACCGCTGCAAATTTATTACAATTATTTGTAGGCTGGGAAGGTGTTGGTTTATGTTCCTATTTGTTAATTGGATATTGGTTTAAAAAAGAATCTGCAAATAAAGCAAGTTTAAAAGCATTCATTACAAACCGTATTGGAGATTTTGCTTTTATCATAGGAATGTTCGGCATATATAGCCTTTTTGGTTCTCTAAATTTTCTAGATATTTTAGCGCAAACAGAAAATCTAGCTCCTGCAGAAATTAACATATTTGGTGCAAATTTTAACTATATAGATTTCATAGCAATGACGCTATTCATAGGTTGTATGGGTAAGTCCGCTCAAATTGGTTTACATATCTGGCTTCCAGATGCAATGGAAGGGCCAACACCTGTATCTGCATTAATTCATGCAGCAACAATGGTTACAGCAGGAATATTTTTAGTGGTTAGGTTATCTGGAGTTTTTGAGTTATCTCCATTTACTTTAAATTTTATGACAATTATTGGAGCAATAACATGTATTTTTGCGGCAACTATAGCTATTACCCAAAATGACATAAAAAAAGTAATAGCATATTCTACTTGTTCCCAATTAGGTTATATGTTTTTTGCTTGCGGAGTATCGGCTTATGCAGCAGGAATGTTCCACCTAGTAACTCATGCCTTCTTTAAGGCATTATTATTCCTAGCGGCTGGTAATGTAATAATTGCGACCCATCATGAACAAGATATGCGCAAAATGGGAGGATTATGGAAAAAAATACCGTTAACCTATATATTAGTATGGTTTGGTTCATTGGCAATAGCTGGGATACCTCCATTTGCAGGTTATTTTTCCAAAGATGTTATTCTAGAATCAGCTTTTATGGCTCATAGTAAATATGGTAATTTTGCCTATATAGTAGGAATTACAGCAGCATTTTTAACAGCTTTTTACTCATGGCGCTTATTATATTTAACGTTTCATGGCAAGCCAGAACATGAAAAAATACACAAAGTTCCAGCAATAATGAGTTACCCTTTAATCATTCTTGGATGCGGAGCTGTTATTACAGGTTATTTTGGCTATAAAATATTAGAAATAGTAGATCCAATTTCATATTATTGGGGTAATGCAATTCAGAATTTCCAAGAAGTAAATATATTAAGTAAAATTCATCATACTCCACCTCTTATAAAATATTTACCACTAATTTTATCATTATCTGCTATTATTACTGCAACATGTTTTTATATTATTAAACCAGGTTTAGCAAAAACATGCAAAAATCAATTTCATAAAATTTATCAATTATTTCTTAATAAATGGTATGTCGATGAAATATATCAAAAATACATAATAAACCCATATTTAAAATTCGCTGAATTTTCATCGAAAATATTAGATAAAAAAATCATTGATGGTTCATTACCTAATGGTTCAGCTGCAATAACTAGATCGTTATCTAAACTTACAAGTAAATCTCAAACAGGATTTATATATCACTATGCCTTCACATTTATTATTGGTTTAGTAATATTATTAACTTGGATTATAATTAAAAATATAAGCTAAAATGAGTTTAAATTTTCCTTTTCTAACAACATTAATTTTAATCCCTGCATTAAGTGCATTATTTATTTTATTATTTATTAAAAATGATTCTGAATATTCAGTAAATAATATTAACACAATGGGTTTTTGGGCTACATTGCTTAATTTTGCTATTTCATTGGTAATATTATTTAAATTTGATTTTCAAGATACCTCCTTTCAATTTAATGAATCATATTTATGGATAACAAATTTAGATATAGGTTATAGAGTAGGTGTGGATAGTATATCTCTTTTGCTTGTAATACTTACTACATCAATCATGCCCCTTTGTATGATATTTTCCAAAAATTCTATAAAATTTAAACAAAAAGAATATGTAATATCATTTCTATTGCTTGAAAGCTTTATAATAGGAACCTTTATTGCAACTGATTTACTACTTTTTTACATATTCTTTGAAACAACTTTAATTCCAATGTTTATAATAATAGGTATTTGGGGAGGTAAAGATAAAATCTATGCAGCATATAAATTTTTTCTTTATACTTTCTTTGGTTCAATTTTATTTTTACTAGCAATAATAACCATTATTATATCTGCTAAAACATCAAACCTAATAATGCTATATGAAATTGTGCCAAATATGTTTCAGGGTCAAACAGCACATTATTTATGGTTTGCATTATTTATGGCATTTGCAATTAAAATTCCTATGTTCCCTTTTCATACATGGTTACCAGATGCGCATGTTCAAGCGCCAACATCTGGTTCGGTAATATTAGCGGCAATTTTACTTAAAATGGGAGCTTATGGTTTAATAAGATTCTCTTTGCCCTTCTTTCCAGAATCTTCATTCTTATTTAAAGATCTGGTATATTACCTGAGCATAATTGCAATAATATATACCTCAATAATTGCCTGCAGCCAGAATGATATAAAAAAATTAATCGCATATTCATCAATTGCCCATATGGGATATGTGACATTAGGTATATTTACATTTGATAATACAGGTATGATAGGGGCAATTTTTCAAATGATTAGCCATGGAATTATCTCTGGTGCCATGTTTTTTATGATTGGTATGATCTATGACAGATTGCATACAAGAGATATCAAAAAATTAGGTGGGTTAGCCAATATAATGCCAAATTACAGCATATTTTTTATGATCTTAACATTTGGTTCAATAGCATTACCAGCAACAAGTGGTTTTATCGGTGAGTTTTTAATATTATTAGCAGCCTATAAAGTAAGTCCAGCGATAATGATATTTGCTGCATTTGGTGTGGTCTTAGGGGCGGTATATATGTTAAGGCTTGCAAAATCAGCAATAATGGGTGAAGCAGAAAATAAAGAAATATTATCATTGAAAGACATAAGTAAAGATGAATTTATAATATTACTACCATTTGCTATTTTAGTAATATTACTAGGAATTTACCCAGCATTAATAAATGATATCCTAAACCCCGCAATTAGTGATTATTTCCAAGAATTAATACCGAATAAAATATAAAAATGATTGAAAGCCAAACAATTAACCAATTATTGCAATATACAGAATTACCAGAAATATTTTTAGCTATTTCATCATTATTATTAATTGTTATAGGAGTTGCAAAAGGCAATAAATTTACAGCAAAATTAACAATATTTTCGATAATAATACTAGCTATTTCATTCTTTTTACTTTTAGGAATAACTGATCAGCATCTCAAATATTTGGATTTATTTTATCATGATGATGGCTTTACGAAATTAGTAAAAATCATTATTATAATATCCGCTATAATTGCTCTTATTTTATATGTAGGTCATCTCGAATATAACATAGTTAATTCAAGATTTGAGTTTCCAATATTATTAATATTTTCTGTTGTAGGAATGATGATAATGGTTTCTGCAAAAGATTTTTTAACTCTTTATATGGGATTAGAATTACAAAGCCTTGCAATATATATATTGGTTTCAATTAATTCAAACAGCATCAAATCATCAGAAGCAGGATTTAAATATTTCATATTAGGAGCATTAAGTTCAGCTATACTTCTTTATGGAGTGAGCTTAATTTATGGTTTTACAGCTTCAATAAATTTTGCAGATATAGCCTTAATAGTTAAAGAAAATGAAAGAAATTTAGGAATTATACTAGCATTAGTATTTATCTTTATTTCTCTAGCATTTAAAGTTTCTGCGGTACCATTTCACATGTGGACACCAGATGTATATGAGGGTGCTCCAACACCAGTAACTTTATTTCTTGGAACAGCGCCAAAATTAGCAGCATTTATTGCCTTATTTAGAGTGTTAGGAGAAGCATTCCCTAATCTATATAAAGATTGGCATTCATTAATAAATATAATTGCAGTGGCATCATTATTTATAGGTGCTTTTGGAGCAATAATGCAGCAAAATTTTAAAAGATTATTAGCATATAGTAGTATTAACCATGTTGGTTTCATATTATTGGCTATATCAGTATTTAACAGCGAGGCAATTGAAGCAATGTTGTTTTATATTATCATTTACATAACTCTTATATTTGCCTCATTTGCATTTTTAATGATTGTAAAACAAAGTCATTCCTCTGCTGATACTGCAGATAAAAAGCCATTAGAAGAAATTCATGCATATTCAGGCATAGCCAAAACCATGCCAATAACTGCATTAGGGATGATGATAATCTTATTATCAATGACAGGAATTCCTCCATTTGCTGGTTTTTTTGCAAAATTTTATTTATTTAAAGCAATTCTTGCTGGAGGGCATTATAATTTAGCGATTCTTGCCGCAATATCAGCAGTTATTGCAACATTTTATTATTTAAAAATTATTAAAATTATGTTTTTTGATGAGTTAAACGAAACCTATAATAAAAAACCAACTCTAGCAACTACATTAATATTCACCTTAATGTTGATAATTAATTTATTATATTTTGTAAAACCTACAATTATAAAAGAAGTTACGGAGCAAGCTGTACAAACATTATTTTAACATTTTATTGAATGTCACAATTCTTTGATCCATTTGATCCCAATATATTAGTTTTTGATAAATTAGATTCTACATCATTAGAAGCAAAAAGAATAATAGATGCTGGTAATGCTGAACATGGTCTAATAATCTGGGCAAAAGAGCAAATAAAAGGCAAAGGAAGAGGTGATAAAATATGGCATAGCTATAATGGTAATCTAACTATGTCAGTAATAATTAAACTTACCAAAAATTTTGCTAATTATTCTCTCTATCCTTTTATTATTGCGATTGCAATAAAGGAAGCTCTAGAAAAAGAAGGTGTGGATGGATTAAAGTTCAAATGGCCTAATGACATATTGCTTAATCATAAAAAAATAGCAGGCATACTTTTAGAGAGTAAAATAAAATGGTCAGAAGAAAATTTTCTGATTTGTGGCATTGGCTTAAATATAGCTAATTATCCAAAAGAAATAAAAAATGCTACTTGCCTAGAAAAGGAAAAATATAAGATAGATGATATAGGAAAAATTCTATTTTTAATAATAGCAAATATTGGAAATCACTTGGATAAAATAGATCAAGAAAAATATCATAAATATATTTATGAAGAATGGTTGAAATCTGCTTATAATTTAGGAAAAGAAATTACACTATTGACCGCGGTAATCTAATTTTAAAAAATGCAGATAAAAAACATATTATTTCAACAGGAGAAGTGTTTTTTAAAGATGAGAATTCTGAAACTGATAATGACAATGATAACATCTCCTATCTTAATAGAGATAAATAATGATTTTAACAATTGATATAGGAAATAGTAATATCTTAATAGGAACCTTTAATAAGAAGTTAATAGCAAGCAAAAGATATGCAACAAAACAAGATATTACAGAAAAAGAAATTGTTAATAAAACCACTGAATTTCTGAATGAATATTCAATTAAAACAGAAAATATTTCTGCAATAATTATCGCATCTGTTGTACCTGATTTAAATAAAATTTATGCGATAACAATTGAAAAATTGTTTAATAAAAAATGTTATTTTTTAAAAGATTTTATTAATGATTTTCCTCTAAAAATATCTATAGATAATAAAAATGAGGTTGGAGATGATAGGCTTGCAAATTCATTGGCTGCCATAGAAATCTATCAAGATAATGTAATAGTAATAGATTTTGGCACAGCCATAACATTTGATGTTGTAACTAAAAAAGAGGGCTATATTGGAGGGGTTATTTTTCCAGGGGTAAGGCTTGCTTTAAAATATTTATGTAATGATACAGCTCAATTAACAAAGGTTGATATTACAAAAATAGAAAATATTACTGGTAAAAATACGAATGATGCTATAAAAAGTGGAATGTTTAATGGTTATTTAGCCATGCTTGAAGGCGTTACAGCAAAAATTATCAAGGAGCATAATCTAAATTTCAAGATCATTATCACTGGAGGAATTGGCAAAATTTTTGCCGATAATACTATATTAAAAAATGAGTATGATGAAAATTTAACATTAACCGGATTAAAAATATTATATCATAAAAAGTGTCAGTAAATTTAAGAAAATATCAAGATAAAGTAATTTTTATACCTCTAGGAGGTGCAGAAGAAATTGGTCTAAATTTTAACCTCTATCAATATGACGGCAAATGGATAATATTTGATTTAGGGATAGGCTTTTGTAATGAAGTTCCTGGTATTGATGTAATGGTACCAGATATTAGCTTCTTATCCGAAATCAAAAAAGACATATTAGCCTTAATAGTAACACATGCCCATGAAGATCATCTGGGTGCCATTCAATATTTATGGGAAAATATTCAAGTTCCAATCTATACATCTAAATTTACAGGAACATTTTTACGTGAAAAGCTAAAAGAATATAAATTAGACAAAACAGTACCAATTCATATAAAGGAACAAAAAAAACCTTTTAAATTGGGTAGTTTTACTATTGAGTTTTTTGAAATAAGTCACTCAGTTCCTGAAATGAATGCTGCTATAATAAGCACAAAAATCGGCAATATAGTTCATACAGGAGATTGGAAGTTTGATAATAATCCAGTAATTGGCAAGCCAGATGATTATAATTTTTTAGAGCAGGTTGGTAAAAGAAAAATATTGGCATTAGTAGGCGACTCTACAAATGTATTTAGTGAAGGTAATTCTGGATCAGAAGGTGATTTACAAAAAAACCTCATAAAATTAGTAAAAGAGCAAAATAACTTAATAGTTATAGCAACATTTGCTTCAAATTTAGCTAGAGTTCTATCAATAACTGAAGCTGCTAAGCAAGCTAAAAGAAAAATAGTAGTTTGTGGCAGAGCATTAGAAAGGATAATAAGGATAGGTGTTGAGCTAGGCTACATTAAAGATATGGATAATTTTATTCATCGTTCCCAAATAAAAAAACATCCTCGCAATAAATTATTAATATTAGCAACAGGTTGCCAAGGTGAAGAAAGAGCCGCAGTAAGAAGAATAGCCTATGACATATATCCACAGGTTAAGTTACAAAAAAATGACACTGTGATATTATCATCTAAAATAATTCCTGGCAATGAATTAAAAATTGGGAAAGTTCTTAATCAACTTGCAAAAAAGCAGGTGAATATTTTAACGGAAAGAGATCAATTTGTTCATGTTTCAGGTCATCCGCACCGAGAGGAGTTAAAAAAAATGTATAGCCTTATCAAGCCTAAAATTTCAATTCCAGTACATGGAGAAATTATGCATATAAATGAACATGCAAATTTTGTTAGTAATCTAGGTGTAAAAGAAACAATAAGAGTAAAAAATGGCTCTATTGTAATTTTAGATAATAATAATTCACAAATTATAGGAGAGGTTCCAACTGGATATTTGGGAGTAGATGGTAATAGCCTAATAGATATAGAAAGTAATGTTTTTAAAGAAAGAAAAATTATATCAGAAAATGGCATAATTATTATTCAATTAAATTTTGACAAAAATGCTAAGCTAAAAGAAAGCCCTAATATATATGGTCCAGGTTTATTTGATCATCAGCAAGATCAAGAAATTATCACATATTTAAGTGAAATGATAGAAGGAAAAATAAAATCATCTGAAAAATATTACACTGAAAGCAAAGATAAAAAAGTAAAATTAAAAGAAAAAGCTCTAAGTAATGATATTAGCATTTATCTAAAAAAATTATTATATGATAGCTTGCAAAAAAATCCTATTATTCAACTAATTGTAAATAGTTAGTAGTAGTAAGGATAGCATATTAAAAAAAGGTTGATAGTTTAGGATTAATTAGTATTATCCTTCTCCTTTACAAATATTAATAAATTAAAAATTAAAATTATGGCTTTATACGAGTCTACATTCATATCAAATCAAGAGTTAACTGAAAAGCAAGTTGACGGTTTAGTTCAAGATTTTGCTGATTTACTAAAACATCAAGGTGGTAAATTAGTTAAAAAAGAATATTGGGGCATTAGAAATTTTGCTTATGAAATTAAAAAGCAAAAAAAAGGACATTATGTTATGATGTGTCTTGATGTATCTGCTGAAGCATTAGCTACATTAGAAAAAAAGCTAAAATCACAAGAAGAAGTTCTTAAATATTTTAACATAAAAGTTAATAGCTTTGCAGAAAAAACATCAATGCTAGAAAAAACAGAAGACGATAATTAGAGGTTACATGAGTAATATAACAGAAGATAAAAAGCCAGCTGAAAGTATAAAATTAATAAATAACGCAGCGAATATTCTTTACATGAGAAAAAATAATTTCTCAGCTAAAAAGAGAATATGCCCATTAGAAGGTGTTTCTGATAGTATTATTGACTATAAAAACATAAAATTATTAGAGCAATTTATTTCAGAAAGAGGAAAAATTCTTCCTAGTAGGATAACCGGATTAAAAGCAAAAAGACAAAGATTATTAAAAACTGCAATAAAAAGAGCTAGAGTATTAGCACTGCTTCCTTTTGAAAATATATAGGTAAAAAATGGAAATTATTTTAACTGAAAAAATAGAAAAGCTTGGTGATATAGGTGATTTAGTAAAAGTTAAAAATGGTTATGCCAGAAATTTTCTTTTGCCAAATGAAAAAGCGTTAAGAGCAACTGAAGAAAATAAAAAATTATTTGAAGAACAAAAAAAAGAAATTATTGCTAAAAACGACACAATTAAAAAGCAAGCAAAAGCTATTTTTGATAAAGTTAACAGCAAAGAAACATTAATAATTGTCCAAGCAAGTGATGAAGGGCGTTTATATGGATCAGTAATGCCAAAAGATATAGCAAAAAGAATCAGTGATAATTTTAAGGTAGAAATAAAGAAAAGCCAAATAATTCTTAACTCAGCCATTAGAGAAATAGGCCTATACAATATTAAAGCAAGAATTCATGCAGATTTTCTTGCAGATATATCAATCAATATAGCAAGAAGTGAGGCTGAAGCAAAAGAAAATCATAAAAAATCAAAGCAGCAATCAGTTGAAGCTACAGAAAGCAAGGCAGAATCTGGTGTTTCTTTTAATTCCGAAAATGATAATCAAGCTCCTATAAAAGAGCCAGCATCTAAATAAGCTTAGTTTTTTTTATTATATAATATCAAAAATATATTCAATAGAATCAATAAAATTAATTTTTATTAATGGCTAGATATTAGTAAAAGATAGACTTCTTTTAATATAATTGTCCTCTTTCTTTAATTTTTATTAAATAATTTTCATTCATTCTGCTTTATATATTGTAAATATAGACTAATGAACTTCTTTTTATAAGAAGCATTTAAAATAAATTTAAGTTTTAATTGTTTTTTATCTATTATAGCTAAGTAAAAACATAAAAACTCTACAAATGAATTTTAAATATCAGCTTTAGCTAAAATAGCATAGTTTATTAAAAGGATGCCAATACTAAATTAAAAAATAAATTACATATTAGGTTCATATATAATAATGCAGTTTTGATCCTCTGAGTTAAAATTGTTATAGGAACATGTAATTGGAGTAGAATTATCAAATTTCATTGTAATCCTTCCATAATTTTGATCTCCATCATCAAATTTTTTATCAAATAAATATGCTTGGCTATTTGATATCATATTTTCCGATTCTAGTCCTGATAATCCTGTTGATCTACTATTTATTTTAACATTACCAATAACAAATAAATTAATTTGCTTACTATAAATATTGGATATGTTATTTTGAAAGAAACTATTAAAATTATTATTGCTACTAGAAAGTTCTGAATAAGAATTTAAATATAAAAGATAAGAATTAAATGGTAATTTATCATAGTAATAATCTAATTCATCTATCCTAGAATTATAGCTGTCATCAATAAACTCTGCTAAACTAAGATGTAGCATAACATTACTTACTTCATCTCCAAAGCTGTTGCTTCTTGAAGCTTCCTCTTTATATTCAACCATCCTATCACCGTCGCCATTTCTTACATTAGAACCAAAATATGCTAGAGCATCATTAAAATCGCCAGGCAATGCATCATATGAGTGATTAAATGCAACAATAGAGCTATCTAAAGAATTTATTGCGACCATTAATTTTGATATTTTAGACGATTCAATAATTTTTCTTGCACCAGATAAACCAACAAATAATAATCCGATAATTACAACTACTATAGATAGTTCTATTAGTGAGAAGGCATTTCTATTTGTAAACATTGTAGTAAGTAAAAAGGGAAATAAAAAAGGAGCTTTAAATATTAAAGCTCCTTTTTAACATGACAAATATAAAATTATTATTTTACAGTGTAAATTAAATTACATCCTAAAGATTCTGAATTAGCTCCTGAAGATAAGTATGCATCAGCTCCATCAGTACATGTAGAAGCTGTAACATTACCAGTGGCAGAAGTTTCATCTCTAAAAGTTATTCTACCAGATTTAGGTAAGCTATCATCATATTTTTTGTCAATAGTGTAAGCTTCACGTGGTGTTAAAAAAGCTGAATTAACTCCAGGATCATCTGTAGATCTTGAATTGCTAATATCCTTAGCAACTATAATTACATTTTTATCATTTATAGTAGGGCTTTGAAAACCAGTTAAAGCTGTTGCTGATGAATCTTTTTGGTTAGAAATCAATAAATGTGCATTTAACTCTGTTTTATAGGCGTATCTTGATTGATCAATTTGAGCACTATAATTACCATCAATAAATTCACCACTTTGCATGTGTATTAAAACATTACTAACTTCGTCTCCTAGAGGGTCAGATGAAGTAGCTGTTGAAGTAATTTCTACCTTACCATCACCATCTCCATTAGCTATCCCTGTGTTTCCCCAAAATGATTGAGCATCATTAAAGTCACCCGGATATGAATCATAAGCTTGGAAAAAAGCTAAAAAACTTGAATCTATACTAGAAACCTCAGACATAATCTTATTAAGTTTTGCAGCTTGAATTAATTTACCACCGCTAGAAACACCAACAAATAGCAAGCCTATTATTATTAAAACTATCGATAATTCAACTAGTGAAAAACCTGATTTATTTTTTTTTGACATGATTAATACCTCATCATAATTTTAAACATATTTTTTAACTATAACATAGAAATTTAGTTAATGCAACTATGAATAATAAAAAACAAATATTATGAAGAAAACTAATATAATCTAGTTGAGTTAAATAGAAATTTTTAATTATTAGATATATTATAAAAAAGTTATTAAATCCTCTTAGATAATAATTATATACTTATAAAACATGAATTAGAAATAACCTATGCAAATATGTTTTTATTAAATCTAATAAATTATATATAAATATAAAATTATATCACTAAAATATAATTAGCTGGCTGATAAAATGAATATATATCTACTTTTAATTTAGTAGAGATAAAACAATAATATAAGATTTTCTGTTACAAATTATTAAAAAGCATTACTTTCCAATATTTGATGATATTTAATCAATAATAAACAAATTTATTTAAAATATATTAGTATAAATAATTTATCATCAAATGATTTGTACTAAATAAAGTCTTAACCTTATTTTTATCATAATCTTATTGCTGAACTTCACAAATATATGATAAGATATCAAATCTTATAAAAGTAAAATTTCCTGAAAAACAATAATCAATGATATATACAAATAGCAGCTGAGAAGGATCTAGGAAAAGATAAAATATTTCTATAATCAGCATATATAAAATAGTGATTTACTAAAAATATATTTAATATCAAGGTCTATAGATAAAAAATAAAATTTTAATATTTTATCAAAAATTGGAATAAAGAAAATTTAATAGAGATCTTAAAAATATATAATAAATTTATAATCTTATTTAAAATATTAAAGTAAAATAATTATATATTATATTTTAATCTTGTGAACTAAGTTACATCCATCATCTTCTGAGGATACATAAATACCAGTAGCTGCATCTGCACAGCTAGAAGGTTCTACATTGCCGCCAATAGCAGATTCATCTCTAAATGATATTTTTCCAGATATGCCATTTCCATCATCAAATTTATTATCTAAGCTATACATATCTCTTGGTGAAATAAATGCATTAATTGCACCAGTATCTCCTGTATATCTGGATGATGATACTTCAATGCCCAACATAATCACATTTTTTGATGAAAAAATAGAAGAAAAGCCACCGAGGGAAGTTCCTGTTGAATCTAACTCATTTAATAAGATCATATTTGAATTCAGCTCACCCTTGAATGCATAATTAGCTGATGATATTGTGGAATCAAAAGTTCCTTCTATAAGCTCTGCTTTTTGTAAATGAAGCATTGCATTAGAAACTTCGTCATTTGTTGTTGAGCTGGTATTAAGCTCGATTCTTCCATCGCCATCACCGTTAGCTAAGCCCGTTGTGCCCCAAAATAAGGTGGCATCTTTAAAATCACCAGGATATGCATCATATGCTTGAAGAAAAGCAAGGATAGAAGTGTCAGTTGATGATATATCACGCATAATCTTGCTTAATTTTGCTGATTTTATAAGCTTGCTTCCTCCTGAAACACCAGCAAATAATAGTCCAATAATTATTATTACAATTGATAATTCTACAAGAGAGAAAGCTGATTTATTACTTATTTTCATTTTGATGTGCATAGAATTTTATTAATGAAAATTAAGATTACGCTCATATAATATATTAACGTATTCTCATTTTGTAAGCTAAATTGCATCCATCATTTTCAGAGGCTACATAAACACCTGTTGATGCATCTGAACAAGTAGAAGGTGTTACATTACCAGATGCGCTAGTTTCATCTCTAAATGATATTTTTCCAGAAACGCCATTTCCATCATCAAACTTGTTATCAAGGCTATACATGTCACGTGGTGATATGAATGCATTAGTTGACCCAGCATCTGTTGCTGATCTAGCAGTAGAAACAGTTCTAGCAAGAAAGATAACATTTTTTCCTGATAAATTAGAAGCAAAACCACCAAGAGACGTACCGGTTGAATTAGATTCATTAAGAATCACTAAATTTGAGTTAAGCTCGCTTTTAGAAGCGTAATTTGCATTTGCTATTGTGATATCAAATGTACCGTCAATTAATTCTGATTTTTGCAAGTGTAGTAATGCATTAGAAACTTCATCATTTGTAGTTGAAGCGCCATCAATTTCAATTTTTCCATCTCCATCTCCATTAGCAACACCTGTTGTCCCCCAATATGATTGCGCGTCTTTAAAGTCACCTGGATAGGAATCATAAGCTTGAAAAAAAGCTAGGAAAGAAGTGTCCACAGCAGAGATATCACGCATAATCTTGTTAAGCTTTGCGGATTTTATTAGCTTACTTCCTCCGGATACTCCTACAAATAGAAGACCTATTATTATTATTACTATCGAAAGCTCTACTAATGAGAAACCTGATTTTTTGTTTTTAGACATAGTTATAACCTCATCACAATTTAAAACATATAATCATATTGTAACATGGTTACACATATAAATCAACATAATATTCTAAATTTTTACCAATATATCAACCAAAGGTTGTATTTATGTTTTTATCTTGCGCTAAGAAAATATTCTAAATTAGCTAAAAAGCTAATCTAACATGCTGAAAAACCTGCCTTCTCGTTAATATTGATTTTTCTTGAGTTAATATGTGGTTTTTTGATTAACTCCCCTCTTTTAAGTAAGAAAATGCCATATTTAGCGAATAAATTATTAAAAAAATTATTAAATTTTAAAATATTAAAGAAAGGTAATTCGTCATTTATATATATTTCCTTTTCTATAATAAAATCTAATTCCTTGCTTAAATTTTTAAAATCCTTAATTGTGCAAAAATGGATATTTGGTGTATTATACCATTCATAAGATAAAGTTTTAGTAACGGGCATTTTTCCTCTAAAAGCAAGAAAAGCTCTATTTTCATAGTAACCAAAATTTGGAACAGATACCAAAACAAATTTAGCTATTCTCTTTAGCTCCTTAAGTACTAAGTGAGGAGATTTTGTAACCTGTAATGTCTGGCTTAGAATAACATAATCAAAACTATTGGATGGATAATGCTCTAAATCATTATCAGCATCACCTTGCATTACAGCGAGGCCCCTTTTAAGAGCTTGCGATACTAAGTGGTTATCAATTTCAATCCCTCTGCCAAAAATGTTTTTATATGTTTTAAGGTGTTGTAAGAGCTCTCCAGAGCCGCATCCAACATCAAGAACTTTGCTGTTTTCTTTTATTAGATCAGCTAATATTAATGATACGGCTGTTAGTTTGTTATCTTTTTTCATCGATACCTAAGATAAAATTTTCTAGTAAGTTATAAAGATTTTTATTTTTAACTAAAAATGAATCATGGCCCCTGTTGCTTTTGATTTCAGCAAAGCTTGCTTCAGCACCAAGATTATTAAGCGATCTAAGAATTACTCGAGATTCACTAGTTGGGAATAGCCAGTCATCAGAAAATGAAATTAAGCAAAATTTAACATTTAAAGAGTTTTTGAAAGCAGATTCTAATGATCCGTATTTTGCCTCAATATCAAAATAATCCATCGCCTTAGTTATATAAAGATATGAGTTAGGGTCAAACCTATCAACAAAATTTATTCCTTGATGGTGAAGATAGCTTTCAATTTGAAAATCTATATCAAAATTAAATGAAAGATTTTTTTTCTCTTGCAAATTACGGCCAAATTTCTCTGATAAAGCATTTTCAGACAAATAAGTTACATGTGCGGCCATTCTTGCAACAGCAAGGCCTTTTGAAGGGAACGTTTTGTCAGTTATGTAATTTCCCTTGTTCCAATCTTTATCTGACATAATAGCCTGTCTTCCAACTTCGTGGAACGCAATATTCTGTGCTGTATGTCTTGCAGCAGAAGCAATAACTATTGCTGATCTAACCATTTTGGGATAGCTAATAGACCACTCTAAAGCTTGCATTCCTCCCATAGATCCACCGATAACAGCATATAATTTATTAAGAGAAAATATTTCTTCTATAAATTTTTTTTGTACTCTCACCATATCTTCTATGGTAATAACTGGAAAAGATAAATTATAAGGCTTGTTAGTTTCTTTGTTAATTTCTTTAGGTCCAAAACTGCCCATGCAGCTCCCTAGGCTATTTATAGAAATAATAAAAAATTTATTAATATCAATTGCTTTGCCTTCTCCAACAATATGACTCCACCAGCCATCTTTTTGAGTTACAGGGTTTTTGCTTGCCACATATTGGTCTCCCGTAAGAGCATGGCAAATTAGAATAGCATTATCCTTATTATTATTAAGTTTGCCATAAGTTTGGTAAGCTACAGGAAAATCACTGATAAATTGCCCTGAGTCAAGCAGAATAGGGTTTGATGTAGCAATATTTACTATATTGCCAATTTTATATTTTTGATAATTTTTCCCAAAAAAAGATTCTCTTAACAAATTCCAATATTTAATTACATTAATATATATGATAATATCATAAATAAAAAAAACTAGACACAGAAATATTAATAAATTTAATATTAATCTATATTTACCTGATGACTATGCAAATTAAACTAAAAAAAATTAGACAAAAAATAGATCAAATTGACAAAGATTTAATATTCTTATTAGAAAATAGAATGGCTCTTGTAAAAAAGGTGTCAGAGATTAAAAAAGATAACCCCAATATATGCTTTGTAAAAGCTGTTAGAGAGGCAGAGATGGTAAATAATCTTATGAATTCTACAAATAAAATCTCCAAAATAACAATTTTTCAAATATGGAGGCAGATAATTTCACTTTCATTACAAACTGAAAGATCATTTAGCGTAAATTTATTTTTAGATAGCAAAACAATTGAAAAAGATAAAAGATTAGTAAGAGAATATTTTTCAGCTCTAAGTAAAATAAATATATTTGATACCAAATATTTGGAAAAAAACACACATAAAGTAGAAGATATAATTATTTGCGATAGATCAAATTTAGATCAATTTAAATTCTTATTAAAAAACCCTAATTATAAAATCTTTGCAAGATTGCCAGACATTGATCCTGATAATTCTCAAACAAGCAATTTAAATGCAATTGCAAAGGTTGAAGATCATCTAGAAGATTTAGAGAGAGTCATCATAAGTAGTAAGGAAAAAATTAATATAAATAACAAAACTAAATTCATAAAAATTAGCTATGATAATAGCGATTATTATGTTTATGAATTAGGTCAAAAAGAATATTTAAATATAAAAGATAAGTACCAAATATTAATATTTGGTGGATTTACAGAAGTTTTTACTTGATCATCTAAAATATTCAATATATAAAAATAAGCTTTGAAAACATTTTAAAAGGGTAAAAATTATGCCAAAATACTTAGTTTTACTTTCATTTCTAGCCACATCAATTATATTTTTATCGGCAGAAAATACTCAAGCAAACAATAAATTCGTAACCATAGGAACAGGAGGTGTAACAGGAGTTTATTACCCAGCTGGCGGAGCAATTTGTAGGCTTGTCAACAGACAGAGAAAAACACATGGCATCAGATGCTCAGTAGAGTCAACTGGAGGGTCAATTTATAATTTAAATGCTCTAGAGCAAGGTAACCTAGATTTAGGGGTTGTTCAATCTGATTGGCAGTTTCATGCATATAATGGTACAGGTCCTTTTGAAGGCAAGCCTAGAAAAAACCTGCGCACATTATTCTCTCTTCATACAGAAATTTTTACAATTGCAACTAGAGAGGGCGCTAATATTAACAATCTTGATGATTTAGTTAATAAAAGAGTAAATATTGGAAATCCTGGTTCTGGTCAAAGAGCTACAATGGATGTAATAATGAAAGCAAAAGGTTGGACTAAAGACACCTTTAAGCTTGCCTCAGAACTCAAAGCTTCTGAACAACCCCAGGCTGTATGTGATAATAAAATTGACGCAATGATTTTCGCATCTGGGCACCCGAATGGTGTAATTCAAGAAGTAACAACTTCATGCAATGCAAAATTAATTAATGTGGGCGGTAAAGAAGTTGAAGAAATCGTCAAAGATAACAGCTTCTACGCTAAAGCAGATATTCCAGGCGGTATGTATGTTGGTAATGCAGAAAATATTAAGTCATTTGGTGTAAAAGCAACTTTTGTAGCAACTGATGATTTAGATGCAGATGTTGCTTACGAAATTGTAAAGGCTGTATATGATAATTTTGATAGCTTTAGAACCTTACATCCAGTATTTCAAACGCTAAATCCTAAAGATTTAATATATGGGGGTAATACAGCTCCTCTACATGAAGGTGCTAGAAGATATTTTTACGAGAAAGGTTTAATTACTGCTAAAAATTAAAGTAAATTAAATCTTAAATGACTGAGAAAAACTTAAAAGAACTCCAAGACATAGTTCTTGATAGCGATACAGGAGGAAGAAGGCCAACAGGCATAAGCCTAAAAATTATACTAGGTTTAGCATTTTCTTGGTCTATATTTCAAATCTGGATAGCTTCTCCACTACCCTTCTTCTTAGCAGAAAATATAAAATTATTTAAATATTTAGTAATTGATTCAACAAAAGCCCGCTATATTCATTTAGCATTCGCTTTATCTCTCGTATATTTGAGCTATCCTGCAACAAATAAATCTGCCAAGAATAAGATTCCAAAAATAGATTGGATATTATGCTCAATTGCTCTATTCAGCTCCTTATATTTATTAATATTCTATAATGAACTATCGCAAAGAGCAGGGATGGCTACTAAATCAGATGTTATTATCTCAATAATAGGGCTTATATTACTATTAGAAGCAACTAGAAGAGCATTAGGCCCACCACTTACAATAATTGCTTCACTTTTCCTACTATACACATATTTTGGGCCATATATGCCTGAAGTGTTAATTCATAAAGGTCATAATTTAACTAAAATAGCGTCACATCATTGGCTCGCTACAGAAGGAGTTTTTGGCATTGCATTAGGTGTGTCAACAAATTTTGTTTTCCTTTTTGTATTATTTGGTGCATTGCTAGAAAAAGCTGGAGCAGGAAATTATTTTATAAAAGTAGCATTTGCCTTACTAGGTCACTTAAAAGGTGGGCCAGCAAAAGCAGCAGTTTTATCATCAGGAATGACAGGTTTAATTTCTGGTTCATCAATAGCAAATGTAGTAACTACAGGAACATTCACATTACCATTAATGAAAAAAGTAGGTTTCTCTAGAGAAAAAGCTGGATCTGTTGAAGTTGCTTCATCTGTAAATGGCCAAATAATGCCTCCTGTTATGGGAGCGGCAGCATTTTTAATGGTTGAGTATATAGGAATACCATATACTCAAGTTATAAAGCATGCTTTTATTCCTGCTATCATATCATATATTGCTCTATTATATATAGTGCATTTAGAGGCTCTTAAAAATAATATGAAGACATTGCCAAAAAAAGGTAATTCAACTATTAAAGAATCACTAATAAGAACAGGAATAATAATTAGTTCATTATTAATAATATCAGCAACTTGTTATCACTTATTTAACTTTCTTAAAGGTAATTTTGCTTTTCTAGGACTCACAATAATTATCACTATTCTTGCAGCAATATACATATATCTTATAAAAATAAAAGCAGGATATAAAGATTTAGAAAATGATACCGAAAAAGAAATAACTGAATTACCTGAAGTTGGTTCAACTGTAAAATCAGGATTACATTTTCTATTACCAATTGCTGTTTTAATTTGGTGCTTAATGATAGAAAGATTATCACCAGGATTATCAGCATATTGGGCAACATTTATAATGATCCTAATAATGGTTACCCAAAGACCATTAACAAATTATTTTAGAAATGAGTCAGAATATAAAATAAGCTTTAAAGAAGGCTTATCAGAACTATGCGACGGCTTGATAGCAGGAGCAAAAAATATGGCAGGAATAGGTGTTGCAACAGCAGCAGCTGGAATAATAGTAGGAGCAGTTACTCAAACAGGAGTTGGAAATAAAATGACAGAATTTGTGGCAATAATATCCGGTAATTCAGTAATGCTCATGCTGTTATTTACAGCATTAATATGTATTATTCTCGGAATGGGCCTGCCTACAACTGCAAATTACATAGTAGTATCAAGCTTGATGGCAAGTGTAATAGTTGAACTTGGAAAGCAAAATGGCTTGATAATTCCATTAGTAGCAGTGCATTTTTTTGTTTTTTATTTTGGTATAATGGCAGATGTAACGCCGCCAGTAGGTCTTGCATCATTCGCAGCAGCAGCAGTGTCTGGGGGAAATCCAATTAAAACTAGCTTTCAGGCATTTATATATAGTATGAGAACGATGATTCTGCCATTTATCTTTATATTTGATAATAAGCTCTTACTTATAGGAGTAGAATCAATACAGGAAATGATAACCATCTTCGTCAAATCAACAATTGCAATATTAGTATTTACAGCTGGAACTCAAGGTTATTTTATTATTAAAAATAAATTATATGAATCAATAGCATTAATAATAATTTCATTTAGCTTATTTTTACCAACCATTTGGATGGATAGAATAATTCCTCCATATTCAAGTTATGAAGCAACAAAAATTTATGATATATTAGATAAAGATAATAAAAATATAAGATTAGAAATATTAGGTATAGATTTCCTTGGTGATGAAAAGAAATTTTTTCTTGATGTTAATTTTGATTCTGAAGGTAAAGCCTCAGAAAAACTACAAAATTATGGTCTAAATCTATATGAAGAAGATGAAAAGCTATATGTTTCTACCGTAAAATTTGGTAGTAAAGCATATAATGATGGTTTAGAAATGGATTTTGAAATATTAAATATAAGAATAGAAAATAAACAACCAAGTAATATGTGGGTTTATATTCCAACACTTATTTTATTAGTTTTAATTTATAATCGTCAAAAAAAACAAAAAAATATTCTTGAGGCTAAAAATGTATAATAATATTCTCTATCCAATTGATATATATGAAGAATCATCATACCATCAATCACTTCCAATTGTGCTTGAATATGCAGAAGCATTTAATGCAACAATTCATGTAATGACAGTTATACCAGATTATGGAATGGCTATTGTATCCCAATATTTCCCTAAATCATCAGTAGAAAAAGTAGTAGAAAGTACAAAAGATGCGCTTCATGAATTTGTAGATAGCAAGCTTAAAATAACCAAGGCAGAAATAGGAAATATAATTGTTAAAAAAGGGGGGTCAGTTTATCAAGCAATTATTAACACTTCTGAAACTATCAATGCAGATTTAATAATTGTTTCTGCACACAGACCTGAACTTAAAGATTACTTATTAGGACCAAATGCTGCAAAAGTAGTTAGGCATTCAACTAAACCAGTATTAGTTGTAAGATAATTACATGAGTGATGATTACTCAAAAATTATCAAAAAAGATATAACCATCATAGCAGAAAAAGTTAGAGAAGAAATAAAATTACAGCTTGAAAATGCTAATAATAAAAAATCTAGGGATTTAATTTCAATATTAAAATATTCTGCATTAGCTCCTGGCAAAATGATTAGATCCTACCTTGTTTATAATTTTGCCAAAATAGCTAAATCTACAGAAAAGCAATTCTTAATAATTTCCTCTGCAATCGAAATAATCCATACATATTCACTAATTCATGATGATTTACCAGCAATGGATAATAGTAAAAAAAGAAGAGGTAAAGATAGCTGTCATATTAAATATGGTGAAGATATGGCAATATTAGCAGGAGATGCATTACAGACATTAGCATTTAAAATTCTTGCAAATAATTTATTAGCAAAAGACGCTAATAAAATTATAGAGTTAATAAATATTATGGCTGATTTTATAGGGTGTAATGGCATGGTATTGGGGCAATATTTTGATATAATGAAAAATGATAAAACAGAAGAAGAAATAAAAAGAACAGAGCAATTAAAAACAGGCAAACTAATAGAATTATCCTGCATTTCTCCATTTATAATTGCAGATAATTACAATGAAAATGAATATTTAGCCGCTAAAAATTATGGCACGATTATTGGAATGGCTTATCAAATAAAAGATGATCTTCTTGATATTGATGGTAAAAAAAGCAATATAGGTAAAGATATAAGACAAGATATAAACAATAATAAATTTAATCTAGTAAATTTAATAGGAAAAGATAAGGCGCAGAAAAAGTTGCTAGAATTAACAGATGAAGCAAAAACACATTTAAATATTTTTTCAGATAAAGCTATAAAATTAAAAAAATTCACAGATTATTTAGCTTATAGAAATAACTAACTATTATGAGTTTAGAAGAATTAATTTGGTTTATTTTTAGCGATGAATTAGTAGGGGCATTAATAGTTCCCGTAAATCATAAATATGCACTAAAATCTGCTATTTTATTCAATAATAATATAATAATATATATTGCAGCTTTTGTCGGTTCACTTGCAGGATTAACGTTAAATTTCATCTTAGCAAAAATAATAAAAAACGGCTTAAATGCTAAGATATTAATTTTTGATAAAAAGAAAAAATTTATTAAATTTTTATTAATAATGATTCCTATAGATATTTTTGGCGCAGCAGCAAGTTTTTTAGTGGCTTTTGTAGGAATAAAATTAAAATTATATCTAGGCTTATCGTCTCTAATTTATCTTATTTATTACAGTTTTAAAATGATAACAAATCTATGACTCTATTGATTTTAATCTTTCATCTCTTAAATTACTAATTTTGCTGGCAACTCTTTTTTGCTCTTCTTTTCTTGCAGCATTTTCATAATTAAATTCTTCTTCTTCCTCAGAAGAGTCATAAACCATCTCTTCATTTTCTTCTAATAATTCTTCTACAACTTCTCTAAATATACGCACCCATTCTTTTGGATCATTTCCAGTTTTATTTTTAATTTTATTCATTATTTCTAGTCCTATATCGGTTGTAGAAAGAACCATCATAATATCTTCCAAAAGGCTCATATCTGTCTCTGCAATAATAGCATCATTACCATGTTTTATTAATACATGACGATCATTCTTAGAAATATTACTTAAAAGCTTAACTTCATTTCTATTAAGCTTAAAAATATTTTGGAACTCAATACCTATCCTATCTTGCGGCAGATAAATTTGAGTAGGAACTTCATTGATTAAAAATCCAGTTATGCTACTTTTTATGGCGTCTTCAATGGATTCAGATGCCATAATTACAATGGCATTATTTTCCTTTAGAGATATTAAGTAATTATTTAAATAATTTGCTAGTAAAGGATTATCTAGCAATTTAAAAGCCTCATCAATAACTAATATGGTAGGAGAGCCATCAAGAGTTTTCTCTAGATAACTCATAATATAATAAGTTATAGGAATTTGGAGATTGTTATAGCTAGCTATTTCTGAAAAATCTATGGCTGTGATTTTTGAAGATGCTAAAATATCATCATCATTATCAAAAATATTTGCTAATATATTATTACCTACCCAGATATCAAATATTTTTTTAAATTTATGATTTACAAAAAAATGAGATAATTCAGATAATTTATTATATTTACCAGATTCTATTTCTTTAATAATTATGTTAATTAATTTAGTTTTTTCTGGGTTTTGTTGGTATTTATTTTCTGATAACTCAGATTTTTGAATTAATAGGTAAGATAAAAATTTAGCTAATATATCAGGATATTTTCGTAAAGTTTTCAAAGGAGAGAATAATTGGTACTGACTATTTTTTTGAACCTTATAATATTTTCCACCTAAGGCATTAATGAAAATCTCTGCGCTATTACTAAAATCTATATATAAAATTCGTGGGTTAAATTTTTGCGCTTGAGCTAATAAAAAATTTAACAACACTGTTTTACCATGTCCATATGGACCAATAATCAATGTGTGACCGTTATCTCCTAGGTGAAAATTAAAGAAATATGGAGTGTTGTTATGAGTATTAAAGCAAGTAAGAGCATCTCCCCATTTATTATTATAAGCTTTACCTGTAGGAAAATTAGATAAAGATGCTAAACCAGCATATGATGAGCTATTAATAGGCTTTCTTCTACAAATATAATAGAAATTACCAGGAAGTTGAGACCAGAAGCAATTTTCCATTGCAATATCTTCTCTGTAAATAACTAAACCATAGCTGAGCAACACATCACATGCTTTTTGAATATTTTTTTCCAAAACATTAATACTATCAGCAATAAACATAATAGTAGTTTGTTGTTCACCAAATGCTGTGATACCATCAGTATCTTCTTCAAACAGCTTAGTTAATTCTGAGTTTTTCATAAATTCATTATCACCACCAATCTGAGCAATCTCATTTTGGAAATTATAATTTTCTAAAGTCTCCTCTGAATTTAAAAAATCAATAGTCTGCGTTACTATAAACTCCATTGGTAAAAATAAAAATTTATCAATAGAATTAAGAGATAATTCACTATATTCTTTTACAGATAATATTGCAGCAAAATGCTTTCTGTCATCATCTAAAACCTCTAAACTATTCTTCGCAAATACAATCTTGCAATATGGTAAGGATTCAGAAATATCTGCATTAATAAGAGGTACTTCTTTTTCTTCGAGATTGATAATTTTGCCAAGAAAACGCAATATCTCTGAGTAATATTTACCATTATTCTTAAATATAGAAAGTTTTCTTGCTCCAAAATCATTAAGTTCAGTAATAAAATTATCAGTAATATTATTTAATTCTTCATATTTTTTATCTAAAAACTTATTTTCATAGACTTTAAAGACAGTAAAATTTAAAGTTTTTAAAATATCCTTAAAATTTGTTAATTTATAATATCTTGATTCAGTTATAATTGTTACAAATAATTCATTAACATATTTGTCAGACCAATCATGTAGGCTATTCCAGCCTTTATCAAGATCATTACAAAAATCACTAGAATATTCACCATTAAGAGATAAATCTTTTTTTCTTCTAATAGTATGTGTCCATAAAGCAAAAGAATCGCTATTTAAATGATTTTTGATAGCAGCTCTTATGGAGTCTCTAATTGATGCATGTTTTTTGTCAAATATCTCAAAAGCAAAACCAGTAATCTTTATAACTTGAATAAGATTTCCAGATTTTGTAATTAAGCTATCCTCTGTAAAATGAGCCGCATAAGGAATAAAATCAGGTTCAACTTCAGAAAATTTCAAGCTATTACTAGAAAGCTTTTTATTGAGCATCTTTAAACAAAATTACAAAGTTTTTATCATAATAAACAACAATAAAATTTTAGCTAGGCAAAATTAAAGAAATATTTTGGTATGGTAAAAATAAAAAAGCCAGCGATAATTTGCTGGCTTTTTTATCTGCTTGTAATAAAAAAGATTTTATTAACCAGCAGGAGCAGTAGCACTAGTATCTTTGCAAGTACTAGTATTTATTGCTCCTCCTTCGCTCGCGCTTCCACCTAGTGTTTCCACTAGCTGAGGAGCTCCAAATATAGTAGCTACACCAAGGGCTGTAGATATTGCAAGACCCCAAGAAACTTTTCCTAAAAATAATGATATTCCTAAAAATACTAATGCAAATGCTGCAATAGCTTTACCTATGTTACCAGTTAGGAATCCCAATATGGTACATAATGTTGCCTCAAGCTGAGTCTCAGCAGCAGCAAAAGCTTGCGACGGGTTAAGAGCTATAACCAAAGCAAAAAAACTAAAAAGAAAAAAATATGATTTATTATTCATTTAATAACCTCCAAAAATTTATTAAGATATATCCTTAATTGTAACATTTTATATGTCAAATGAAAAGTTTTTTTTATCAAACTTTACCATAGCAAAATTTATGCTATTTTAACAGATTAAATTATTAAAAGTAATATTAGTGAAATATAATAATAAAAATTTACCTAAAAATTTACATATACAAACAAATCTAGTAAGAGCTGGTAGTAAAAGAAGCAATTATGGCGAAACTAGTGAAGCCTTGTTTCTTAATTCTGGTTTTTGCTATAATAACGCAGAGATTGCTGAATCAAGATTTAATGGTGAAGATCCTGGTTTTGTTTATTCTCGCTATGTAAATCCTAATTTAAAATCTTTAGAGCATAAGTTAGTAACTTTAGAAAAGGGAGCTGAGGCTGCTTGTGTGGTTTCCAGCGGTATGGCTGCAGTATTTGCAGCTATAATGTGTCAGATTAAAGCTGGAGATCATATTATAGCAAATAAAGTTTTATTTGGTTCATGCTATCACATTATGGCAAATATATTACCCAATTATAATATATCGGTTGATTTTGTAGATGGTAAAGATAATGAAGCTTGGCAAAAAGCAATTAAAAAAAATACTAAATTAATATTTATAGAGAGTCCTGCTAATCCTAATTTAGAATTGGTTGATATAAAATATTTAGCAAATATATGTAAAAAAAATAATATATTTTTATTAGTAGATAATATTTTTGCAACTCCATTATCCCAGTCACCTCTTGAATTAGGAGCAAGTGCAGTTATATATTCTACTACAAAACATATGGATGGTCAGGGGAGGACATTGGGAGGAGCGGTAATTGGTTCTAAAAATTTTATTAATGAAAAATTACAGCCTTTCTATCGTCATACTGGTCCGGCTCTTAGCCCTTTTAATGCTTGGGTTGTACAAAAATCTTTAGAAACATTTGCTATAAGATATGATTATCACGTAAAAAATGCAGAAAAAATAGCTGTTTTTCTTGAGTCTCGTTCTAAAATTGAGCAAGTAATTTATCCTGGTTTAAAATCTCATCCTCAATATAATTTAGCAAAAAAACAAATGATTTCAGGGGGGTCGTTAATTGCCTTCAAAATTAAAGGGGATAAAAAAACAGCTTTTAAATTTATGAATAATTTAAAAATTATTGATATTTCTAATAATCTTGGAGACGGTAGAACGTTAATTACTCATCCAGCATCAACCACTCATTCAAATATAGATAAGAGTGAGCAGGTTAAAATTGGTATTACCGAAAATCTTCTCAGAATTTCGGTAGGTATTGAGCATATTGATGATTTATTAAATGATATCAAGCAAGCGCTATAAAATTAAATAAGAAATAAAATGGCAGGGCATTCAAAATTTGCAAATATTAAACATAGAAAAGCAGCTCAAGATTCAAAAAGAGCCAAAATATTTACGCGCCTTATCCGTGAAATTACTGTAGCTGCTAAATCAGGAGATCTAGACCCTGAAAGCAACCCCAGATTAAGAGCTGCAATTATTGCGGCAAAATCTGCAAATATGCCTAAAGATAAAATTAATAATGCAATAGATAAAGCATCATCTGACAATTCAGCTGATAATTATGAAGAATTAAGATATGAAGGATATGGGCCAGCTAAAACAGCTATAATAGTCGAGGCTTTCACAGATAATAGAAATAGAACTGCTTCAGCTGTTAGAACCATTTTTAACAAAAATGGTGGTCAGTTAGCTGAATCAGGCAGTGTTTCTTTTATGTTTGATAGAAAAGGGATAATAAGATTTGCCAAAGAAGATATTAATGAAGAGGAATTATTTGAGCTTGCGGTTGAGGCTGGAGCTGAGTCAATTGAAAGTAATTCTGAATTTTATGAAGTTATTACATCCCTTAACGAGTTTTCAATGGTAAGAGATGAAATTTTAAAAAAATATGACAACCCTACAAATATGGGTCTTGAATGGTTGCCTAAAAATTTAATAGAAATAGATGATGAGCAGCAAGAATCAATTGCAAGATTAGTTGAGGCTCTAGAAAATGATGATGATGTACAAAATATTTATGTTAATATTTAACTTATAAAAGTGATTATTTTTGCCATTGATCCTGCTTTAAATAAAATAGGCTACGCAGCAATAGAAATATTAGCTGATAATTCTATTAAATATATTGAATCAGATATTATTAATGCTAGTAAAGAAGAATCACTTACCGCAAAGCTATCTTTAATTATTAATAATATTTCATTTTTGTTAACAAAAATTAAGCCAGATCATATTGCAATTGAAGAAAGTTTTGTTAATAAAAACCCTGCAAGCTCTTTGAAATTAGGTCATGCTAGAGGAGCAATTATTGCTGCAGCACTGAAATATAGTGATAAAATTTTTGAATATAGCCCAACTCAAATAAAAAAATCCATAACTGGTAATGGTAGAGCGGATAAGGAGCAAGTTCAAAAGATGGTAAAATTTATGTTACCAAAAGCTGTAATGAAGCATTATGATGAATCTGATGCATTAGCAATTGCTTTAACTCATTTTTATATTTACAGAACAGAATCTAAAATTATATTTAATAGTTAAAATTAAGCCGCCAAGAATTTAGACCATTCTTTTTTATTTGCAGAATTAAGTTTTTTATCTAACTCAATAGCTTTTTTTATTATATTTTCTGCCTGATTTGTAGGGTCATAAGCGATAATAGGCATTTCGTAGAAGTTATCAGACATTATTATTTTAATACGTTTTTTAAGATATTTTTCTAGTTCAGATGAAGATATTGCCAATTTTTTTAGCAGAAATTCAGAAAAAATATCAAATTCTTCATGTGGTAGATTAACAGATATCTCTCCTATTAACGCATGAACAGCATAAGGGTTTAATTCGTTATATTTTTTAAAAAAAGATTCCAAGGTAGATTTAAGTTTGGGATAATTTTTGCTTTTTATCAAATGCAAAGAAACTCTGTATAAAGCAGTAGCTTCCTTAAATGATATTCTCTCCTTTAACATATCAAATAAATAAAGTTTATATCATATCTATAGGTAGATTTCTAAAAAACAATAAATTTATCATTTTATCTATTTGCTTTCTTCTAATTTTTTTATTAGAAAGAGTAGGGATATAAATGTCAGATATTTAAGGCATTAAAATTACTATATTAATAAAATTATTGAGGAGTAAATGTCACAGCATAGAATCGAGACTGACTCTATTGGCGAAATTAAAGTTGATAGCAGCAAATATTGGGGGGCTCAAACAGAAAGATCCATAGAAAATTTTAAAATAGGCACTGAAAAAATGCCTAAAACTCTTATTAAAGCATTAGCAATTTTAAAAAAATCTGCTGCTTTAGTTAATTTAAAAAACAATAAATTAGAGCAAGAAAAAGCAGAAGCTATCATAAAAGCTGCCGATGAGATAATTTCAGGGTCTTTAGCTGATAATTTTCCATTAGTTGTCTGGCAAACAGGCTCTGGTACGCAAACCAATATGAATATTAATGAAGTAATATCGAACAGAGCTATAGAAATATTGGGTGGAGAATTAGGTAGCAAAGACCCTGTTCATCCTAATGATCATGTTAATATGGGGCAATCCTCAAATGATACTTTCCCAACTGCTATGCATATAGCGGCAGCATTAGATATAAATGAAAATTTATTGCCTGCATTAGAAAAATTGCATGCATCACTACTAGAAAAGCAAAATAAATTTAAAGACATAATAAAAATTGGTAGAACTCACTTACAAGATGCAACTCCATTAACATTAGGGCAAGAATTCTCTGGTTATGCTACCCAAATAAAATATTCTATAGCAAGAGTGAAAAATACATTACCAAATATATATCAGTTAGCTCAAGGTGGTACAGCGGTTGGAACAGGTTTAAACTCATATGCCTCTTTTGCTAAAGAGTTTGCTGAGCAAGTTCAAAAATTAACAAATTTACCATTTATTACAGCTGAAAATAAATTTGAAGCATTAGCAGCTCATGATGCTATAGTAGAAACTAGTGGAGCCTTAAATAATATAGCGGTAAGCTTGATGAAAATAGCTAATGATATTAGGCTGCTTGGCTCTGGCCCAAGATCAGGCTTAGGTGAAATATCATTGCCTGCAAATGAGCCTGGTTCATCAATCATGCCTGGTAAGGTTAATCCTACGCAATGTGAGGCTTTAACAATGGTTTGCAGTCAAGTTATGGGTAACCATACTACTATTTCTATAGCTGGTTCGAATGGTCATTTTGAATTAAATGTTTTTAAACCAGTAATGATTTATAACTTATTGCAATCAATAAATTTAATAGCAGATGGCGTGAATAGTTTTAATGATAAGGCTGTGATAGGCATTACTGCCAATGAAGATAATATTAAAGAGTTAATGGAAAAATCATTAATGTTAGTGACAGCATTAAATCCACATATTGGTTATGATAATGCTGCTAAAATAGCAAAATATGCTCATGAAAAATCATTAACTCTTAAACAAGCAGCATTAGAGTTAAATTTATTAACAGAAAGCGAGTTTGATTCTTATATCAAGCCTCATGAAATGATTAAACCAAAAGCATAAAATGATCGGTTCTCTTAGAGGAAAAATTATAAATATTTTTGATAATTCAATATTGCTTGAAGTAAATAATACTGGTTATCAAGTTAATATAGGTGCTAGGAACCTTGCCAATATTCAAAAAAATGATGAATTATTTGTGTATATTCATACAGCGGTAAGAGAAGATGATATATCCTTATTTGGCTTTTTTGATATTGCTGATAAAGAAATTTTTTTAAAGCTTAATAAAGTAAGTGGTATTGGCGCAAAAACAGCTCTAAATATTATAGGGGTATTAGACGCTAGAGCTATAATAGATGCTATTTTATTTGAAAATAAAGCTGCTTTTACACAAGTAAGCGGCATAGGCGCTAAAGCTGCAGCTAGGATAATAAATGATCTAAAAGATAAAGTAGAAAATAACATAAGTAACATTATCTCTATATCACAAGATAATAGCCAAAAGGATAATAATTTACTAAAAGATTCCTTGTCAGCATTAGAAAATTTAGGTTATCAAAGATCTCAAATATTAAATATAGTTAAAGACATAGTTGCAGATGAAAATGATTTATCTCAAATAATTACCAAATCATTGCAAAAATTAGCAAAATGAAAGATTCGCGTATCATAAATCCAGAAGAATCAGTTGAAGAAATAGGCAATATTTTAAGGCCAGATTTTTTAAATGAATTTATTGGCCAAAAAAACATCAAAAATAATCTTGCTGTTTATATAAATGCTGCAAAAAAATTAGAAACTAATCTTGATCATATTTTATTTTATGGCCCTCCTGGTTTAGGTAAAACAACTCTTGCAGGTATAATAGCCAAAGAATTACAGGTAAATTTCAAGGCAACAACTGGTCCAATTCTTAGTAAATCTGGTGATTTAGCAGCTATTTTATCTAATTTATCTGCAAATGATATTTTATTTATTGATGAAATTCATAGAATGAATACCCAAGTAGAAGAAGTTTTATATTCTGCTATGGAAGATTTTAAATTAGATATCATAATAGGGGAAGGACCCGCAGCAAGAACGGTAAGAATTGATTTACCTAAATTCACCTTGATTGGAGCAACAACAAGAATGGGTTTAATTTCTAACCCGCTTCGAGATAGGTTTGGTATACCTTTGCGTTTAAATTTTTATCATATTTCTGAACTTACAGCAGTAATAATAAGAGGTGCTAAAATATTAGATTTTTCAATATCAGAAGATGCGGCAAATGAGATAGCTACAAGGTCAAGAGGCACACCTCGTATAGCATTAAGATTACTTAAAAGAGTAAGAGATTTTGCAATATATGAAGATTTAAAAGAAATTAATGCTAAAATTGCAAAAAAATCATTGGATATTTTAGAGGTAGATAATTTTGGTTTAGATTCACTAGATAGAAAATATTTAAATTATATTAATGAAAATTACCAGGGTGGTCCAGTTGGTATTGAAACTATTGCTGCTGGCTTATCCGAACAAAAAGATTCAATAGAAGAGACAATTGAGCCTTATTTATTACAGCAAGGGTTAATAAGTAAAACTCCAAGAGGCAGGGTAATAACTGAAAAAGCTTGTCTCCATCTAGGAATAGAATACCCCAAAAAATTAATTGATTTAATGTCATGATTTCAAGTGATAATTTTAGAATATATTATGAAGATACTGATGCAGGAGGTGTTGTTTATTACGGTAATTATTTAAAATATGCTGAACGCTCACGTACAGAGTTTTTAAGAAAATTAGGAATAACGCATAAAACTATTTTGGCAAAACACAAAATTTTATTTGTAATAAAAAATGTAGAAATGGAACTGTTAAAACCTGCAAGATTAGATGATTTAATTACTGTAAAAACAAATATTTCAGAAATTGGGGGGGCGCAATTATGGATGGAGCAAAATATATATCTGGAAAATACAAAAATATGTTTTATAAAAGTTAGAGTAGTGATAGTTAATGAAACATTAAGGCCGTCACCTATACCATTAGAAATTAAAACTTTATTGCATAAATGCTTAGATTAATAATTATCATATCTATCAGTTTTATTAGCATTTTTAATGCTAAAGCAAATAAAGACACTAATATTGATCATGAAAAATTTACAGTTAAAAATATATCTGTAAATGAAGTAGGTTTAACCTCTGAAGAGGCAAGAAAAAAAGCAATAAATTATGCTCAAAAAACAGCTTTCAAGATTATGCTTGAAAGATTTTTTTCGGATCTAAAAGACCAAGAGTTTGAATTTGATCAAATTTTAAATATTGTTGAATCCATTGAATATAAAAGTGAAATTATAACTAACCAAAGCTATAAAGCATTACTAGATGTTAGCTTTGCACCAGAGCAAACTAAATTTTTTATAAATAATCATCTTTTGAATAAGAAAATAGGAAAATTATCAATATTAGTTATCCCTCTTTATGATGAAAATGGCATGATCAAACTATGGCAACAGGGAAATATTTGGTATGATGCTTGGCTAAGAGTAAAGCCAAGTCAGATTATAGATATAAAAACACTCACAGGTGATATAGATGATATGATGAATTTTAAAGTAAGTGAGTTAGATGGTATGAGCAAAGAAAAAATCGCAGAATTAGCAGAAAATTACCAAGTAGATGAAATAATTGTAGCGGATCTTAAATATTACTATCAAACCTTATCAGAAGAAGTTGAATTTAAAGCTTACCTTAAACAATTAGGTAATAAAGATAACACTATTCTAGTTGCAAAATCTGAAGGTATTAAAAATGAAAATCACAATAAACACCTAGATTACTTAGCAAAACGCATCACTGAAAATATTGAAAATGGCTGGATGAAATATAATGAAGAAACAGAGTCAGCAAATAAACAAGTTTTTATTGTAAAGGTTAGTAATTTAGAGCAATTGCAAGAAATGCAGGAAAAACTTGAAAAATTAGATATTGTCTCAAATTTTAGAATAGATGCTTTTTCGGCTAGATATGCAAAAATAACAGTAGAATTCTTCGACAAACCTCTAGAAGTTATAGATTATCTTCAACAATTTGGTTTTAAAATAAGCAGAGAAAAAGAATTTGTAATTTTACAATTAAGGTAAAAAATGAGCATAATCGTAAAGATTATATCAATATTAACAATTTTATTAGTAACAATTTTATTTCTTAATGAAATAAGCAATATTTTATTGCCATTTATAATAGGCATAATTATTGCTTATTTTCTTGATCCTGCTGCAGAAAAATTAGAAAAACTAAAATTTAGCAGAACGAGTGCAACTCTTGTTATATTATGTATATTTATATTCATAATATCATTATTTGCCTACATTATAGGACCGGTCTTATATTTGCAGACCAAAGCATTAATAGCTAAAATGCCTGATTACATTAATGGCATTGATCAAATTACAAAGCCATATTTAAATGATTTCTATAATAAAATAGGGTATAAAGAAGGAGGTAATTTTGGTTTATTAAAAGAAATATCTGAATTTAGTATTAAATTTTCTACAAATATTTTTAGTAATATATGGCAATCATCATTAAAATTTATTAACTTATTTGTTCTTATTTTTATTGCTCCAATTGTCACATTTTATCTTTTAAGAGACTGGAATAAAATTGTTGTTAATATTGCTAATTTAATTCCAAAAAAAATAAAAAAAGAGACATTTAAACAATTTAAGGAAATAGATAAAGTGCTATCTGGCTATATAAGAGGTCAAACAAATGTATGTATTATTTTAGGTATTTTTTATGCGATTTCATTGACCGCTTTGGGGCTTAATTATGGTTTTCTAATAGGGTTTTTAACAGGAATATTTTCATTTATACCATATTTTGGTGTTTTTCTAGGGATGTTTATAGGTGTTGTTGTCGCGATTTTTCAATTTAACAGTCTAATACAAATATTAATAATATTATCAGTTTTTATAATTGGGCAATTTATTGAAGGTAATTTTATCACTCCAAAATTAGTTGGTAATAAAGTAGGTGTACACCCAGCTATTATTATTTTTGCATTGCTTTCTGGAGGAAGTCTTTTTGGTTTTATAGGAATATTATTTGCAATTCCTGCCGTTGCAGTTATTGGTGTTTTAATAAGATTTGTTATAAAAAAATATTTACAATCAAAATATTTTTTAAATAAATAAAATAATAATTAAATTTTGGTCTTTTATGCAAAGAAAACTTATTCTAATATTTTTAATAGCTACATCATTAACTAATTGTACAAATTATTTAGCTAAAAAGCAGGAAATAACTAAGAAAAAAGAAGATTTAGTAGAATTTCCATTTGATTATAATGAATTGTCATATCCAATTGAACAGGTTTATACAATTGAAATTAGCTCTGAAAACTTGACAAGTTACAATGAACAACTTAATAAAATCCTTGAAAATGAATTTGACGGTAAGAAAATTAGTTATAAATCCAAAGATCAAAAGCTCAAATCAGAATTTGAACTTAAAGATTCTTTTAAAGTGATTGCTAAAAACTTATATTGCAGAGAATATTTTCAAACAGTAAGTTATAATGATGAAGAATTTGCTCACAATGGTGTTGCATGTAGAGTGGCACCAAAAATATGGAAAAATTTAACAAGTAAAAATTAAAAGGTTATCTTATGTCATTACAGGATGAAAAAATTTTTAAAGGAGACATCTTAAAAGGAAAAAAAGGACTAATAATGGGGGTAGCAAATGATAAATCAATTGCTTGGGGTATTGCAAAAGCAGCTCACGCCCAAGGAGCAGAATTAGCTTTCTCTTATCAAGGTGAAGTTTTAGAAAAAAGAGTTAAACCATTAGCTGAATCTATAAATTCTAAATTATTAGTTGAATGTGATGTAACAAATCAAGATTCCATAGATGCATTATTTGAAAAATTAAAATCTGAATGGGGATCAATTGATTTTGTAGTTCATGCAATAGCATATTCAGATAAAAACGAGTTAAAAGGCAGATATGTAGATACTAGTTTAGATAATTTTATGAAAACTATGCATATCTCATGTTTTTCTTTTACTGCAATTTCTAAAAAAGCATCTGAAATTATGAATAAAGGAGGAAGTTTGCTTACTCTAAGCTATTACGGAGCAGAAAAAGTTATGCCGCATTACAACGTAATGGGTGTAGCAAAATCAGCTTTAGAATCTAGCGTTAGATATTTAGCTGCTGATCTTGGAAGAGATGATATAAGAGTAAATGCAATTTCTGCCGGACCTTTAAGAACATTAGCTGCAGCAGGAATAGGAGATTTTAGATATATGTTAAAATGGAATGAGTATAACTCTCCCTTAAAAAGAAACGTAACTATAGCTGACGTTGGCAGAAGTGGTTTATATTTAATAAGTGAACTAAGTAGCGGAGTTACAGGAGAAATAATTTATGTTGATTCAGGATTTCATGTTGTTGGAATGAAAGCAATTGATGCTCCTGATTTAACTATTGTAAAAGATGAGTAAAGATAAAAATTTTACAAAATATAACAATCATATTTTCAGAATATTTTATTCTTTTTTCAAACCTGAATTTTATCAATATGTCGCTTATCAGCAAAAAGGCTATGGCCTAAAAACAATTATTTTAATATTATTTTTCTCATTTTTTATTCCAACATTAATAATTTATAAGTCATTTTCTACATTTGACTTTGTCAATAGTAAGAATGAGAAAGTGATTCAAATTAGAGATTCGTTATCTAATTTTCCGAAGATAAAAATAATATCAGGTAAATTAGATAATAAAGAAAACCCAATATTACCTATAGTTATTAATGGTGCACAAGAAGATAAAAATCTTATTACACTTGATCCAGATAAAAACTCATTAATAGCAACAAATTCTTTGATTTTATTTTCTAAAGAGGGAGTATTTTTTGATAGTATAGAAATAATATCATATCTACTAAGTGTTTTTGGTTATAATAATATTCCAATAAATAGAATGAATATTGAGGCAAGCTTTATAAATTATAGTAAAGAAAATATTACAATTGATAATAATTCAGTTGAAAACACTATACAACTCTATGTGAATAATTTAGGTAGAAATTTACTATTTTCAGTTCTACCTATAACATTTATAATAAGTATTTTATTAAAAGTAATTGAGATACTTGCTCTCTCATTAGTTACAAGCATATTATTAAAAAGAAAAAAGCTAGCATATTCATATAAAAAAATATTTGCCATAACTACTGCTGCTCTAATCCCAACATTATTTCTAAAGTCAATAGATGCTGTTAGCATGTGGTCTTCAAATATAATAGGCAATTCTGAATATGGAGGTTTAATGATTTTAGCAATTAATTTTTACTTTATTTATTTTGCAGTATCATCAATTGCAAAAGTAAAATCTAATTAATAATAAGAACTGAATTAATAATCTCGTCAATATCACCATCTAAAACAGCTTGTATATTTGAGGTTTCGTAATTTGAACGTAAATCTTTTACCATTTGATATGGCTGTAATATGTAAGATCTAATTTGATTACCCCAGCCAATATCAGTTTTTGCAGAATTTTGCTTTTCTTCATCCTGTTGTTTTTTTCTTATTTCTAGCTCATAAAGTCGAGATTTAAGCATTTTAAATGCCTCCTCTCGATTTTTATGTTGTGAACGTGAATTTTGGCATTGAACAACAATATTTGTTGGTAAATGAGTTATTCTTATAGCAGAATCTGTTTTATTAACATGTTGTCCTCCAGCTCCTGAAGATCTGTAAGTATCTATTCTAAGATCTTTATCAGCTATTTCTATTTTTATTTCCTCATCAATCTCTGGATAGACCCAAACACTTGCAAAGCTCGTCATTCTTTTGCCATTTGAGTTAAAAGGGGATATTCTTACTAATCTATGTACACCAGATTCATTTTTTAAAAAACCATATGCGTTAAGAGCTGAGATTTTAATGGTAACAGATTTAATGCCAACCTCATCTCCTTTTTGCTCATCAAGTATTTCAGTTTTAAAACCACGAAGATCTGCAAATCTTATATACATTCTAAGGAGCATTTCTGCCCAATCATGACTTTCTGTTCCTCCAGCTCCTGGGTGTATCTCAAGAAAACAATTATTAGAATCCGCATCACCAGAGAAAAGTGCTTCAATTTTGAATAAAACACTATCTTTTAGAATAATTTTAAACTGTTTTTCTATTTCTATTAGGCTATCAGGGTCTGAATCACCCTTTGATAGTTCATATAATTCTTTATAATCAGTAAAATTACTCTCTAAACTTAATAATCTATTTAGTTTTTTTGAAATATTATCTTTATTTTGCAGAGTTTTTTTTGCAAAATCATGGTTATCCCATAAATGAGATTCCGATATTGTTTTTTCTAATTGATCCAATTCTTTTTTTAAGGTTTCGGGGTCAAAGATACCCTCTTAAAATTTTAAGATTACTGCTTATTTCTTCAATTATTTCTGATATATTCATAAAAAACCATCATTGCAGATAAATGAAATGGTGGGTCTGGGTAGAGTTGAACTACCGACCTCACGCTTATCAGGCGTGCGCTCTAACCACTGAGCTACAGACCCATTTCAAAAAAAGTTAGGAGGCCTTTATAAAAATTATACCTCTGTTTGTCAAGGTTGACATTTATTTTATATTTTTAATAATCTAAATAAATAATGGTAGATTTATGAAAAACTTAACAATCCTTGCTTTATTAATTATTTTTTCAGCATGCAGCAAGCCAACAATACAAGAAAAAACACAGTTGGATCTTCCAAGCTGGGTAATTAATCCAAATATTGAAGGTAAAATTTCTGCAGTAGGTATTGCACCAAAAAGCAAAGGGGGATTACAAATACAGATACCTCAAGCTGAAGCAGATGCAAGAGCTAATATCGCTGCAATAATACAAACCGAAGTATCAAGAATAACTAAAAATGCTATTAGATCGGCAAAAATATCAGATATTGAAGAATTTGATAATATATTCAGTCAAGCTACTAGAAATCTTGTTAAAAAATTCCCTTTATCTGGAAGCAAAAGAGTTAACATGTATAAAGATAATAACGATGGAAGTCTTTATATTCAGATGGCTCTGGATAGAGCTTTAGTAAAAAACTATTTTAATGAAAATCAGAAAATATTAGAAGAGCAAATTAAAAAAGCTTCTTCCAAACAAGACTATATTAATAAAGCGTCAAAAGCTGTAGAAAAATTATATAATGATTTAGATAAGCAGATAGATGATTAATAAAATTTTTTACTTAATATTCCCTTTTTTATTAGCGTGCACACCGAATAATAAAGATAATTACAAGGAAATTCATAAACAAAAAATTAAACAAGAATTTAAAGATTTATATAAGGAATTAGATGAAAATTAAAAAAGCAAACTTACTATTTTTAATAGTGTTTTTTCTGCTTTCTAATTGCAGTTTTGGTAATAAAAATATTATTTTAACTTCAAATAACCAAGTTAAAACAAAATATTTTACAAATAATAACCCTATAGAAAACAAATATTTTATTGATTCTAAATCTTTAATTGAAAATCTGATAATTAATTAGATTTATTAGCAAAATTCATAAAATTTTTAATTATAAACATAGTTAATCTAACATTATGAACTCTAATATAATCACAATTATCATAAATTTTGGAGGCCATTATCGCGGTTAAGCTATCTCTATCTACTTCATTCATTGGCTCAAATTCATTTAAAAATGATTTTCTGGAATGACCTACATAGATTTTATGGTCAATATCTTTAAATTCCTCCAGCCTACTCAATATCTCAAGAGATTGCTTAGCATCTTTACCAAATCCAATTCCTACATCAAATATAATGTTATTCTTTTTAATCCCACAAGACATTAATAAATCTGATTTTTTAGCTAACCATCCCTTTAAATTTTCAATAACATCTATAGCTTTAGGAAGTATAATGTTTTTATCTGCTGGTATGCCTAAATTGTGCGAAATAATAATTGGTAAATTAGCGTTGGCAACTATATTAATTATTTCAGGATCGCTCTCACAAGCTGAAACATCATTGATATAATCAACACCAAGTTCAATGGCTTTTTTAGCAGTTAAAGAGTTTCTAGTATCAATACTTACCTTCTTTTTTTTCCCATGAATTAATTTAATTAATTTAGGTAAAATATAATTAAGCCTATCCCATTCTTGCTTTTGTGAAATTGCCTTAGCGTTTGGTCTTGTTGATTCAGCACCTATATCAATTATATCTGCTCCATCTGCAATTAAGGTGATAGCTTGAGTAAATGCAGAATCTATATTTACATATCTTCCTCCATCTGAAAATGAATCAGGGGTAATGTTAAGTATTCCTACTATTTTTGCCATTTAGGTTATATCGTCAATTTTATAATTAGTTTTTTTAATTTTATTTTTCATAATATCTACCTCTAGAATTATTTCTTCAAGTTTTTTTTGAAAAAATAATCCTTGCACAGGATAATTCCAGTCAGGATATATTTCTAATGCTGGTATGAGGGCAAAATCTCTTTTTAAAAATTCACTATGAGGAATGGTAAGTTCTTGTGAGCAAGTTACAACATCGCCAAATGCAAGTATATCAATGTCAATTTCTCTAGGTGACCATATACCTCTATCCTTTCTACCAATGTTACTTTCTATAATTTTAATTTCTTTTAGAAGATCTTCAGGCTTTAAGGAGCATAATCCAGTTATAGCAATATTTAAAAATTTTTTTTGCCAATCATCAGGTGCCCCGTTAGGAATTAAAGCTTCTGATTCATATATTGAAGATATTGTAATATTCGTAATTAATGAGCGTGACGTTAATAATTTAATTGCATTTTGCAAATAACAAATTCTATCACCTAGATTGGTACCTATTCCAAGAATAATTTTATGCACTTTATTTTTGCTTTTTTAATAATAATTTTGTAACCTTAATATATTGTTTATCTACAAATAGAAAGTTAATATGGCAAGTAATTCATTTGGTGATTTTTTTAAATATACAAGCTGGGGCGAAAGTCATGGAAAAGCAATAGGATGTGTCATTGATGGAGTGCCACCTCTAATCTCCATTAATAAGGATGATATACAGAATTATTTAGATTTAAGAAAGCCAGGGCAATCAAAATTTACCACTCAAAGAAAAGAAAGTGATGAAATTGAAATTTTATCTGGTGTTTTTGAAGGTAAAACCACTGGATCTCCTATATCGCTAATTATTTACAATCAAGACCAAAAATCAAAAGATTATAGTGATATAAAAGACAAATTTAGGCCAGGTCATGCAGATTATACTTACCAAATGAAATATGGTATTAGAGATTACAGGGGTGGAGGAAGATCATCTGCAAGAGAGACAGCGATGCGCGTAGCAGCAGGAGCAATTGCAAGAAAAATTATCCCAGATAACATAGAAATTATGGCTTCTATAATAGAAATGGGAGAGGTGAAAATTAGCAAAGATAATTGGGACTATGAAACAATAATTAGCAATCCATTTTTTATAGCAGATGAAAAAAAAATAAAGGAATGTGAAAAATATCTAAGCAAAATAAGAAAAGAAGGTAATTCAGTAGGTGCAAAAATTGAGTTAAGAATAATTAATGTTCCCACAGGTCTTGGTGATCCTATATATGATAAATTAGACAGTAAACTTGCAGCAGCAATTATGAGTATTAATGCAGTTAAATCAGTTGAAATTGGTGCTGGAGATAATGTTGCAAAAATTACCGGTTCTGAAAATGCAGATGAAATATTCATAAATAATAAGGAGGTAGAATTTCAAACTAATAATGCTGGAGGAATTTTAGGAGGTATTTCATCAGGACAGGATATTATAATTCGTTTTGCTATAAAGCCTACTAGCTCAATATTAATTGCTAAAAAAACTATTAATATGACTAAAGAAAATACAGAAATATTAACAAAGGGGAGACATGATCCATGCGTTGGAATTCGAGCTGTACCAGTTGCAGAAGCAATGGCTGCTTGTGTTTTAGCTGATTCTCATTTAAAAAATATAGCGTTAACTAGTAAAAGATGAATAAATTAATATTATTATTTATAACTGCGATAATAACTGCTTGTACAACTAAAATAGAAAAAGGAGATGTACCAAAATGGTATTTATTACCTCCTCAAGATAATATAGAAAAGCTATATGGAGTTGGAGTAGGAAGTAAAGAGCAAGCTATTAAGATTGCCCTAAATAATATTTCAGAAAAAATACTGGTTACAATATCTTCTGATTATTCCCAAAAGGTTACTGAGGCAAAAATTAACGAACTAAGTGAATATGAATCAAGGGTAAATCAAGAAATAACAACTAACACATTGCCTATTGAATATAATGGTTATCACATTGAAAAAATAGAACGAAATTTAGATAATAACTATTTATTATTAAGCGTAGACAGGCAAGATCTAGCTAACAAATATCTCTTAGATATAAAAAATCAACATAAAGAAATAGAGAATTTATATAACTCTAGCAAAAATATCTCGGCAATTAAAAAATTAATTGCTTTAAATAAAACTAAGCCTCTTATAGCAGAACAAAAATTAAAAATTAAAATCCTTAATAGTCTTACTAAAAATAATAATTCTACAGATAAATATATTGATTTTTATCAAGAAATAAAATTAAAAGAGGAGGAAAGCAAAAAAAAATCTATTATCCAAATTATAGCTAAAGCTTCAGACTCAAGAATTGCTAATGCCCTTAGTAATTCTCTTAACAAATCAGGTTTCAATGTTAAATATGATTCAACTCAAAGCTCCAACAATAATATTATTTTAAGAATATCTACAAAGACATTACATAAAGAAATTTATGGATCACATGTAGTAAAAATAAATCTTAATTTAAAATTAATTGAGAATTTTGGCAAACAAATCGCCGCAAATAATATAGAAATATCAGGTTCATCAAGGTTAAACTCTTCTGCAGCTATAGATTCAGCAATAAAAGATCTTAATAATAAAATTAGCGATAATAACATATTTAAAATATTAGGAATATAAAATATGCAAGTAAAATTATTAATATTATTAGGTTTTATAGCAATAATATCATGTACGCCAATTATCAAAGATTTAGCTAAATATGATAGACAGCCAATCTTAAAATCTCAATTTGTTAATAAAGATGAGTTAAAAAAAAATATGGCATCAGTAGTTGTTTTGCCATTGAGTAGTAAAGTTCACAATAATAAAGCTAATAATGAATTAGGCCATTCAATAGCAGTAAATATAGAAAATATTCTAGCTGAAAATAAGTTAGCTAAATTACAAGATCGTAAAGCTTTTAAAAAATTAGAAGAAGAGATAATTCTCTCAGAATTAACAGATACAGCAAAAAAATATAATGGTCCTTCCAAAGCGGACTTAGCAGTTTCAGGAGAAATTAGTGAGGCTTCATTTAGTCATCAATTTATTTCTGCTAAATATGTCTATGATAGTAGCTCATCTTTACCTTATAGAGTGCCGCCAAAACACAAATATACGGCAAATTTTTCTGGAAACATCAAAATATATCAATTACCAGATTTAACAGTTAAAGAAATAATTCCTCTTAAAGCTGATACAACTATTTATGAAGATGCTGTAGAAGAAAAATCATGGCTTATAAATAGAAAAGTTGATACTTCAACATTAAAAAAAGAAAATAACTCTTTAATTCAAGAAGCAGCATTTAAAGCTCTAAAAAAGAAACAGCATATTTTAAAAAACATTTTTTCAAATCACAGAAAATCATATATTATTGACAAAAGATATAACGGTAAAAAGCATATTTTTAAGATTTCTACAGGAAAAGACTTTCGTTTGAAGCATGGTCAAAAAGTTAAAATATTTCAAAAAACAGAAGTCATAAACCCCCTGACTGATGAGAAGCTAATAGAAACAAACCAGTTAGGAATAGGAGTTGTTAGTAATATTATTAATGACAAATCAGCATGGATAATAGTGAAGGAAAAAAATCTAGCAAATAAATTGAGGTTAGGAGATTTTGTCACGGTTATTTATCCTAGATCATTTGCCAGCTATTTGTAAAAATGATACTTTATAACTATCTCGCATTTAAATATTTTAAATTATTTTCTTTAACTACAATAGTAATAACTATTCTTATTTTATTAATTGATTTTATAGAATTATTAAGAAGATTTGCCAAAAAAAATATAGATATAAGTAAAATATTTGAGGTTTCTTTATTAAAACAAATTCCAATTTTAGTTGAGATTTTGCCATTTGTAATTTTAATTTCAGCTATATTTTTTTTCACAAGACTTAGTAGTAATTCAGAAATTACCATAATTAAATCTTCCTCTTTAAATAGTAAAAAAATATTTGCATATCCGTTATTAATAATTTTATTAATTGCTCTTTCAGATATTACAATCTTAAGAATTATTTCTAAAGAGACTAAAGAAAAATATGAACATATATTACAAAATGATTTTGGTGTATATAATAGCACACAAACAAAGCATTTATGGTTCAAAGAAGAATCAAATCCCCCCTATTTTTTTGGGGCAAAAAAAATAGAATTCTTAGATCAAATTAATTTTAAAGACTTAATAATAATTAATCATAAAGATCAGCAAAACAAGATCATTAAAGCAGATAAAGCAACTTTAGATAATAAATTAATAAAAATGTCAGGTGTCAAACTTATTAATTCAAACAATAATATCGAAAATATCCAGCAGCTAAATATGCAAATGGAGATAGACCCCAATATTATAAAAGCAAGATTTAACAATGAAGCTATAAAAATAGAAAGTCACTATTCAGCTTATGAATTATTAAAAAAAATTAAACAGAATGATATTTATGGTAATGGAAAAATAAAATATAAAATATTATTAAATAATATGTTTGCTAAAATTCTTTATTATATTTTTCTATTTCTTCTTGCGGCCTATTTTTGTGTTTTTCCTCCACGCTATAGCAAAAAATTAATTAATATCATTGTGACAGTTACTCTGGCTTTCATAACATTTTTTATCTTAAATATATTATTCACATTAACATATGCAGGTAAAATAAATCTTTATTATGGAATATGGCTACCAAATATTATTTTATTATTAATAATTATAAATCTAAATTTACAAGCTGAATTAGGAAAGAAAATATGGAGTTAACAAAAAAGCAAAACCTAGCTACTAATTGGTTTAAAAATCTACGTGATAATATTTGCTTAGAATTTGAAAAGATAGAAGAAGAGTTTTCTACAAAGAATGCTGGCAAATTCAGATATAAAAAATGGAATAGAGAAGGAGGAGGTGGTGGTGAAATGGGTATTATGTATGGTAATGTTTTTGAAAAAGTAGGGGTCAATATATCAACTGTTTATGGGAAATTTTCTGAAGAATTTAAAAATAAAATTCCAGGAACTGATAAATTGGCAAATTTTTGGGCAAGTGGGATATCTCTGGTTGCGCATATGAAATCACCTTTAGTACCTGCAATACATATGAATACAAGATTCATTAATACAGAAAAAACATGGTTTGGAGGTGGAACAGATTTAAATCCTGCTATTGAAAACAAAATTGATACTAAAGATTTTCATTTTGCACTAAAAAAATGCTGTGATAAATTTGATAAGAGTTATTATGAAAAATATAAAAAATGGTGTGATGAGTATTTTTATATCAAACATAGAAAACAAGCTAGAGGTGTTGGCGGGATATTTTATGATTATTTAGATAGTGGAGACTTTGAAAAAGATTTTGCCTTTACAAAATCTGTTGGTACGACTTTTTTAGATATTTTTCCAAAATTAGTTAGAAGAAATATGGGCAAAGAATATAATATACAGCAAAAAGAAATTCAGTTAATCAAACGAGGATTATATGCAGAATTTAATCTTATATATGATCGTGGCACAAAATTTGGTCTTATGACAGATGGTAACATAGAAGCAATTCTAATGTCGCTACCTCCAATAGCTAAGTGGCCATAATTTATAATTTAAAATACTGTACAATTTCTTATGATAATGATAATAAAACTACAAACCAGGTGATGTAGTTATGAAAAATAATTATATAATTTTATTTTCATTATTTGCTATTTTTATTGTTTTTGGCCTCGATATTTCTTTTGTAAAAAAAGTTAAAGCCTCAAATGAGTTAAGTGATATTCCCGATATTAACTTAGAAGTAGAAAAAGTTAATAATGTCAAAAAAGATGAAATTACAGATCAAAATAATATAATTATTACTGATCAAGAAGAACAAGTGAAAATTGAACAAAAGAATAATAATTTTACAGTTGGTTCAGAATTTTTTGAAAATGATCAAACAAATTTTTCTAATATAGATAATATTAAGGACAAAGAAATATTAGAAAAGAAAGAAGGACAGAATAATTTGGTCAATATAAATAATGATTCTAATCAAGATACAGCAGATAAGGAGTTAAATATCATATCTGATTCACAATCTAATGACCAAGAATTTGAACGTCTTGTATCAGAGGCTTTAGAGGAAGATGATGTTGATAAAAAACAAGATAAAGATCAAAAGAAAATTTTTAACAAGGCAGAAATAAAAGAGGAAACTGATATTAACCAATTAGATAAAGATGAATTTGATATAGAGATTATTGAAAAAATAATCCCTAAATCAGAACGGAAACAAATAATAAATAACAAAAAATTAGTTGGTAATAAAGAAGAAAATTTACAAAAAGAAAACAAGATCGATAATATAACAAAATTAAGCCAAGAAGAAAATCAGGAGCAAATCCTATCTAGTAAAGCTCAGCAAATTTTAGCGATTGAGAGTAAAAAGAAATTCTCATTACCTTATTTAAGTCATACTAATCATCCTTTATTCTCGCCAGCTGAGTATAACCCAGAAAATCCTCATTTAAACCCTTTAATATATCAAGAAGAAATATATCAAATATTATATACAGCAATTATACAAAAAAATATTGATGTAATAGAAGCTGTTACTAAGAAGATAGGTGTTAATAAAGATATTGCAGTAAATGGTATGCCACCAATTGCTTTCGCAGTAAATGAAGGGGATATTCATATATTAAGCAAATTATTATCATTAGGATATTCGCCAAATATTTATGATGATAATGGTAATAGTCCCTTACATATGGCAATTTTTAATGATAGGTCAGATATGATTGTTGAGTTAATAAGGTTTGGTGCAGATATTACAGCTGCAAATGCCGTTAAAATGAGGCCTCTCAACCTTGCTTACAATCTAGGTAGAGAAGATATAATATATATATTAGAAAAAATAGGAGCAAGAAATATAGGAGATTACAGATCTTTAAATAGTTTTATATTAGAAAACTAAAATAATATCTTATATATTTGGGTTACTAGGCTTTATATTATATTTAAAAATCCTAATTTACTTAGTTAAATAAAAAAAGTCGCAAATATATGAGTTTTAACGCTTAGAAAATTGAAATGATTTTCTTGCTTTTTTGCGTCCATATTTTTTTCTCTCAACAGTTCTAGAGTCTCTTGTTAATAGACCAGATTTTCTAAGTAATGAACGAAAAGCTGTTTCATTGATTTCTGCTAAAGCTTTGCTTATAGCATGTCTTAATGCTTGTACTTGGCCACTAGGTCCTCCTCCTTTCACAGATGAATAAACATCATATTTATTTAATGAGTCTGTAATAGAAAAGGGTTGATTGGCTATCGCCTCTGCGCTTTCATCACTAAAATAATTTTTGAAATCTTTTTTATTAACAATTATTTTTCCTTTACCCTTTTCTAACCACACTCTGGCAATTGATGTTTTTCTTTTGCCTGTTGCATAGGCACGCCCATCTGATAATTTTTTCTTTTCTGGGGTTTGTTTTGTATCAGCTTGTTGTTGTACTTCTAAGTTAATTTCCATGATTAGAGGTTATTTGTTTTTTTTATTAAAATTTGCAAAATCTATTTTTTCAGGTTTTTGCGCTTCATGTGGGTGGTTTTCTCCTTCGTAAATATATAGATTAGAAAGCTGCTTTCTTCCTAAAGGTCCATTTGCTAACATACCTTTTACTGCTTTATAGAAAAGCTTTTCCGGGCTTTTTTCAAGTAACTTTTTAGCACTGATATCTTTAATACCACCTGGATATCCAGTATGCCAATAATAAATTTTATCGGTAAGTTTTTTACCTTTTAGTTGAATTTTTGCTGCATTAATAACAATTAAATTGTCACCGCAATCAAGAAAAGGTGTATAATCTGCTTTGTTTTTACCTTTTAATATTAGTGCAACATAAGAGGCTGCCCTTCCAAGAACAACATCTTGTAGATCAACTATATACCATTTTTTATTTAAATCTGCTAACTTAGTGAATGTTGTAGCCATTATTTACTATTTTAAAAATTGCAAGATGCGGATTATAGGTGGATAAAAATTAATAAGCAACTAAAAAAAGTTGTTCACATTTAAGATTTTTTGGTTAAAAACTATATCTATGTTAAAAAAAATATCTCTATTATTTTCTATTATTATTTTAGTATCATGTTCTGGTGGTAAAGAAGAAAATCTCAAAAGCCCATGTGTTGGAGTTGAAAAAAGTCCATGTGGCCCAAAAAAACCAGTTAACTCTTGGATATCTTAAAATCAACACATGAATATTGGCATACTTGGAGGTTCTTTTAATCCATGTCATAACGGGCATATTTATATTTCAAAAAATGCCATAAAAGAATTAAAGCTTGATGAAATTTGGTGGGTGATAACCCCTTTAAATCCTTTGAAGAAAAAAACTGATCTAGCTAGCGTAAAAAATAGAGTTTTAAATGCTAAAAAAATTCAAAAGCCAGATTTCATAAAAGTAAAATTATTTGAAAAGCAAAACGAACAGAATTATTCAATCGATTTAATTAGAAATATTAAAGAAAAAAACAATTCTGATAGGTTTATTTGGTTGATGGGAGCTGATAATCTTGTAAATTTTGCTAGATGGAAATCATATCAAGATATTATAAAAGAAATTAATATAGCTGTTTTTCCAAGAGAAAATTATTTAGAAAAAGAAAATATTCTGAATAGAGATTACAATAATTACTTTTTAGAATCTAAATTTGCCTCTTTACTAAAAGATAAAAATCCACCATATTGGACAATAATTAAAATGGATAAAATAGATATCTCTGCAACTGAAATTAGAAATAAAAAATGATAAGCACAATAGACATAATCTCTTTAATTGTTTTTTTTAGCTGTTGGTTTGGTTACTCAATATTAATTTCATTAAAGGAAAAAGATTCTGCCAGTCTTTTTAGTATTATGTATAAGCATAGGTTAAAATGGATGACAGAAGCTTTAAAAAGAGAGGATAAATCTGTAGATGTAATAACTCTTGGAAATTTAATGAAATCAGTAAGTTTTTTTGCTTCAACTTCAATATTAATCATAGCAGGGTTGATACCATTATTTGGTTATGGAGAAAAAATTAATAATTTTGCAGGAAAGCTCCCCTTTGTAATTAGCTCGACCTCTCCTATGTATGAAATAAAAATAATTCTATTAATTAATATATTTATTTACGCATTTTTTAAATATACTTGGGCTTTACGCCAATATAATTATGCCTCTGTGCTAATTTTAGCCTCTAATAAAGAGCAGTCTAATAATGAAGAATTAGCAATTAGAAATGCCCAGATTCTTGCTAATGCTGCCAAACATTTTTCAATGGGGGTAAGGGGTTATTATCTTGGTATTGCTGTTTTAAGTTGGTTCTTAAATCCTTATCTCTTTATTGCAGTGTCAATATTAATTATGTTTGTAAATTACCGCAGAGAGTTCCTATCAAAAGCCCTTGATATAATAAAGCTATAATTAATTTTCAGGAAAAATTACTTTGCCATTTTTAATTTTGATAGTCACTTCGCCATTTAATATATTTGCAGCAAATTTTCCAAAAATATTATAACGCCATCCTGACATAAATCTAGTTTTTTTACCTTTTACAAGATCTTTTAAATCAGCTGAATTAGCAATGTTTTTAACAGCGATATTATGATTTTTAGCAATATATTTTAAATAAATCTTTAAAATATCAATAATTTCTTCTTTGTTATTTGCTTCTCTGTTTTTTTTGTCAGAAATAAGCTCTTTTTTTTCAAGGGCAACTTCTTGTGCTACCTCAATAATATTATCTATTAATTTCTTATCTATGGATCTTTTTAAGATTCTATCATTAGTGATGTCTTCAGGTTTTTTAGGTTTTAATTTCGCTAAAGTTACAATAAGTTCATCCTTTATAATAAATCTTCTAGGTCTATTTTCCTTTGCAGCTAAATTTTCGCGCAATTTTGCAAAGCCGCGTAGATAATTTAAAAAATATGGTGATTCGCTATTATGGGATATTCTTTGCCATGCTAAATTTGGCTCTTGATAATAATTATCCTTTTTGTAAATAATTTCAGATTCTTCTAAAAACCATTCTTTTCTTCTTAAATCTTGTAACTCTATTTCTAATTTTTCTTCTAATAAAAATAAATATTTTACATCATTAACTGCGTAATTAATTTGATCTGTCTTAAGTGGTCTTAATTTCCAATTAGTTAGTTTGTTTTCTTTATTAATTAATTTTTTAGTTATTTTTCTAACTAATTTAGCATAAGAAATTGCATCACCATAACCAACAAAGCTTGCAGCTATTTGAGTATCAAAAATAGGATAGGGTATCACATCAAAATTTTTATAAAATACATCAATATCTTGATCACAGCTATGCATAATTTTTAAAATATTAACATCCTGTAAGATTTCTAGCAATGGAGTAATATCAATATTTAATGGATCTATGATGTAGATTTCATCATCTGTTGCAATTTGTATTAAACATAAGATAGGAACAAAGCTTGTCTCTCTGATAAATTCACAATCAAAAGCAATTTTATCTTTTAGTTTAATTTGTTTAATAGATTCTATAAATATATTTTGCTTATTAATAAAAATCATGAGGGTATAATTTTGTCGGTAAAAAAACCATCAACACCAATTTTTTTATAATCAGAAATTAGATTTTCCTGATTTAAAGTAAAGGCCAAAACCCACAAATCCATATTTTCCTTAATAGCATTAGCAAAACCATTTTTTGCTTTTTCAAGAGACATGCTTACAGCATAGCAAGCATTATTTTTCAAAAAATCAATTATTTCATTATTAGTTGCTTCAGTTTTATATGTGGCAAAAATTATCTTGGAAATACCCAAGCTTTTAATATGTTGATATTCAGCAAAAGAATATATTTGAATAATTAAATTATCTTTTAATTTAGGAGATTTTTTTAATATATACTGACATAATTCAATTATATCAGCATCTTTACTATCAGTAACGATATAACAGTCATTATGATCTTCAAACCATGCAATAATATCATCAAGCGATAATTGCTGATATCCTCCTATCATTTTATCACTCATAAATTCAGAAAAATTACATTTTCCCTTTTTGCCAAATAATTTATATCTAGTTTCTTCAAAATCATGTAATAATATAAATTTGCCATCTTTTGTTTGGCTAATATCAAATTCAATAAAACGAAAGCCATGTTTATAGCTGTTATTTAGAGCTTCTTTGGAATTGCTATAGACAAGTTTGTCAATTTGACCGCAAGCATGAGCTATTAAATATGGTTGCATATTAATATTTAATGTTAATTTACTGATAGACAATAATGTAATTTTTTTTATGATTAAAGTAATTTAATCAATATTTAAGCAATGAAGCAAGTGAATATAGAATTTTCAGATGAATATAAAAAAGATGGTAATTTAAATAGAAATTTTGCTCTTGAGGCAGTAAGAGTAACTGAATTTGCTGCGTTAAGCTGTAGTAGTTGGATAGGTAAAGGAGAAAAAGAAGCGGCAGATCAGGCGGCAGTAAACGCAATGCGTGATTCCTTAAACACTATGGATATAGATGGTACAATAGTAATTGGTGAAGGTGAAAGAGATAAAGCTCCAATGCTTTATATTGGAGAAAAAGTTGGCACAGGTAACGGGCCTGCAATAGATATCGCTCTTGATCCTTTAGAAGGGACAGATTTATGTGCAACTGGAAGCCCAAACTCACTTACAGTAATTGCATTTGCACAAAAAGGTTGTTTTTTACATGCCCCAGATGTTTACATGGATAAAATTGCGGTTGGTAATGGTTTGCCTGAAGGAGTAATAGATTTAGATAATTCCCCAGAAAAAAATCTAAAAAACTTAGCAAAAGCAAGAAATTGCGAAATATCTGATTTAACAGCAGTTATTTTGAATAGAAAAAGACATGAAGCATTAATAGCAAAAGTAAGAGAGGCTGGAGCAAGAATAAACCTTATAGCTGATGGAGATGTAGCAGGAATAATATCTACAGCTATACCAAACCCAACAGCTGATATTTATTTTGGCACAGGTGGTGCGCCAGAAGGAGTATTGGCAGCGGCAGCTCTTCGAGCAACAGGGGGGCAAATGCAAGGAAGGTTAATATTTAATAATGATCAAGCTCAAATTGATAGAGCAAAAAAAATGGGTATAATCGACTTATCAAAAAAATATGCTCACACAGAAATGGCAAAAGGCGATGTAATGTTTGCTGCAACAGGTGTAACAGATGGTTTTATGCTTCAAGGTGTAAAGCATAGAAAAGGTAGAAATATTACCCATTCTATAGTTATGCGCTCAGCTACAAGGACTGTTCGTCAAATAACTACCGAACAAAACCTAAAAAGCTAATATTTTATTTAACATTCCCTATTTAATAAAACTAAAGCAAGTTTGCATTATTCTTAAAAAAAGTTTGCATTATTCTTAAAAAAAGAGTAATATAAAAATATGATGTTTTTTTGAGGTATAAAGCAAGATGAAAAGAGGATTTAGCTTAGTAGAGTTATCAATAGTAATTATAATAATTGGCTTGTTATTTGTTGGAGTTAGCGCGGGCTCTTCGCTTATTCAACAGGCTAAGCTTCGTACAATTATGAATGAAATGAAAAAGATAGAAACTGCTATTAAAACTTTTGTAGTAGCTTATGATTATTTACCTGGTGATATGCCAAATGCCTATAATATATGGGGAGATGATTGTGGTCCAAATTCATTAGCAGGAGAAGGATGTAATGGTAATGGTAATGGTAAGATAGGTATAACTGCTGCAAATGGTGCGAAGCCGTCACAAACAGAAAGATATAGATTTTGGCAACATATGAGATTAGCTGAAGTAATTGATGGAAGCTTTACAGGTTCAGAAAGTGATGCATGTTTTGAATCTACTACTATTCCTTGTCATAACTCTAATAATAGTTTTGAATCTAAATTTAGTGATGATGTATTATTTATGTTATTTGATTTTAGTTTTTTTACATCTTATCCAGACTCTTGGAGTACCACTAATATATTTGTTATTGATCGAAATAGTGCAAGTCATAATTTGAATGACTCTCCAGCATTTACACCTAAAGAATTATATGATATTGATCAAAAGTTTGATGATGGTTTACCCGAAAAAGGTACTATTCAATCAGGGAGTAGACAAACTCCTAGTGGTGGATTTGATATGGGATGTAAAACTTTGGATGGTTTAAGTTATATCTTAGATGATTCAGAGAAACAATGTACGTTATGGTGGATTGATAAAAGGTTATTTAACTAACAACCCTTAAAATTTCGAAAAAATATTTAATAAAACTAAAGCAAGTTTGCATTATTTTTAAAAAAAGAGTAATATAAAAATATGATGTTTTTTTGAGGTATAAAGCAAGATGA